>DATFTE010000076.1:0-2749 GCA_035262225.1 Terriglobales bacterium | reverse complement strand
GCCATCAGCCCAACATTGCTCCCGCCATAAACCAGCCCGAGATGGCGGCGAACCAGTTCCGTTCCGAATTCCCCTGCCGCCGCACGGTACTCCGGACGGCTGCCGGCACTGGAGCCGCAGAAAACGCAAATTCTCTTCATCGGATGTTTCTAGATTTCACCAGGTGAGGGAGCCCGTGCGGAAGTATACCGTGTGCAGAAGAAACCAGCTGTTGGCGCTAGCGTCCGAACTGCACGGTCACCCGCGACCCGGAGGGCACATGGGCGCCTGCGGCCGGGTTCTGCTGCCGGGCTATGCCACTGCCGACGGCGTCAATCTCGAGACCCGCGTCCTCGGCTGATTCCACCGCGCCGCGCACGGTTTTCCCTACGAACGATGGAACCTCGATTCCGCCCGGTTCGACATCAAGAACGACCGTACCGCTGGCGGGCGGGGTTGTCTTGGCCTCGGACGTGGCCTGGGGAGCCGCTGACCCCGATGGCGTTGCCCACGAGGAGGCAAGCGGCTCATGCATGGCTGCCGGCACCACCCCGGCATCGGGGCCGGCGTTCGCCGGTGAGGGCGCCCTGTTTGTGGCATTGGCCGGCTTCTCGGCTGCGGTGGCATCGCTGTTCACTTCGGCAGTTTCCAGCGGCTCGCCGGGATGATCCGGCGTCCCTTCATCCAGGTCCTTGTCTTTGATCTTTGCCTGAGCCAGCAGCAGTTGAGGTGGGGGGGCCAGGGGCAAATCGTGCGGCACATGCAAGTACTCGAGTACCTGCTGGGCAATCCGGCGGAAGACCGGAGCCGATACTTGTCCGCCCTGGTGCAGCCCGACCGCCGAATCCAGAATCACCGCCACCACGATCTGGGGATTGTTCACCGGAGCCAGCCCGGCGAAGGAGCCGATGTACTTCGTTTTCGAATAGGCGCCCGTGGCCGGATCGACCTTCTGTGCCGTGCCGGTCTTGCCCGCCGAAGAATAGCCCTCCAGGATCGCTTTCCTTCCGGTTCCTTCGAGCACCACTTTCTGCATCATGGCGCGCATCTCGGCCGCGGTGTAAGAGGAGATCACGCGGTGCCACGCTCCCGGATGAAAGGCGACCGTCTGCGGAGCGCTCCTCGGCTGCAGGGTCCCGGCAACGATGCGGGGAGCGACCCAGACCCCATCGTTGGCGAAAGTAGAAATCAGGCTGGCCAGCTGGATGGGCGAGATGCCGATTTCCTGTCCCATCGCAATGGCGGCGATCGAGACCTTGGACCAGCGGCTGGGCGGCTTGGTCAGCCCGCGCGTCTCGCCGGGAAGCTCGATCCCGGTTTGCTGCCCGAATCCGTATGCGCGAATGTACTTGTAGAAGCGCTCTTCGCCCAGCCGCAACGCGATCTTGATCGATCCCACGTCGCTCGACTCAGCCAGCACGCCCCACACCGGCAGCAGTCCGTGCGGTTTCGAGTCGTGAATCCTCCTGCCGTTGTACACGATGGAACCCATTTGGCAGTCGAAGATCTCATCGGGATTGGTCGCTTTTTCTTCCAGCGCGCCCGAGATGGTCACCAGTTTGAAGGTCGAACCGGGCTCGTATACGTAGCTGACGGCGCGGTTTGTCAGCGCGCCGGGGGTGATTTGCTTGCGCGAATTGGGATTGAAGGTGGGACGATTCGCCAGCGCCAGAATCTCCCCGGTGTGGGGATTCTCGACGATCACGGTGCCGGCTATGGCCTGCGTGTCGTGTATCGCCTGGTCGAGCTCCTTTTCCGCGATGTACTGAATGTTCTTGTCGATGGTCAGCGCCAGATTCTGGCCCGGCTCCGGCTGCGTCTCCACGTCGGAAAACCACTGCTTACGAGCGTCCACGGAAATGAACATTTTCCCTGGGCGTCCGCGCAGCTGGTCGTCGAACTCATGCTCGATCCCGCTCTGCCCGGCGTCATCCATGCCGACCGAGCCGAGTACTTGCGCCGCCAGGTCACGAGCCGGATAGAAGCGCTTGGGTTCTTTCTGGAAATGGATTCCTTGCAGCTTCAGCGAGCTGATGCGCTCGATGGTCTGGTCGTCCGCCTTGCGCGCCACCCAGCAGAACGTCCGGTGAGCGCGGCAATCTGCCAGCACCACGTTGTAGTCCTCGCCGGTGATGCGGGTAATCAGGGAAATTGCGGTTGCCAGGTCTTTGACTTCGCTGGGCACGGCGAACGCGGAATCGACCATGACCGACATCGCCAGTTCACGGCCGGCGCGGTCGTAGATCACGCCCCGCTTGGGGGCGAGCGGAATGGCGCGCTGCTGTTGATGCCCGGCCTGTTTTACGAACTTGCCGTAACTGAAAATCTGCAGATAGACGAGGCGGCCGCAGATCGCCAGGCACCACAAAACGAGCACGGCGCCCAGAAAGTAGATGCGGGAGTTTTTGAGGAGCGTGGGATCAGAGGGCGCCATGAATGCCTGCTTATCGTGCCGACGAAGCGCGGAGGAGGAATCTGTTTTTTCCAGGCGTGGCCGGCAACAGGTTCCTGGTCGCTCACGCTCCCCGGGGGGACGATGAACCCTTCGACAAATCCGGGCGGCCCACCTGCAAAAGGCCGGCGTGGTATCGCACTGGCCGCTCCCGGCGGACGGGCGGTTCCACGCCGCTCGGGGCAAGCTGTGTCCGCTCCTACCCCCGATGCCTACTGCCCTTCGACCACCAGCACGGGGGCAGCGCTCGCCATGACCGGGCCCTGCACGTCTGCCGGGGAGGCATCCATGCGGATCACCTGTCCGGGTTGCGGCGGG
>DATFTE010000075.1:0-95017 GCA_035262225.1 Terriglobales bacterium | reverse complement strand
CACGTGTTACTCACCCGGTCGCCACTATACTCATGGATTGCTCCACTTTCCCGTTCGACTTGCATGTGTTAGGCACGCCGCCAGCGTTGATTCTGAGCCAGGATCAAACTCTCGTTTGAAACCTGATGTCTGCCGACGGGTGGTCAGGCAGACTGTTGCCGGCTTTCAGCTATTGGCTTTTGGCCTCCAGCTAAACCCAGGGAAACCCCCGGGCCACGAGCCGGCAACGGCCACTCTCGCGCTCGAAAGGCGGAGTGGCTTATCTTGTGAGATCGTCCGGACTTCGGCCCGAACAGTTTTCTCACGACTGGCACGTTCAACCTAGTTGTCAAAGACCGAATCGCTCTCCGCCTGAGCGGTGCGCTTCAGTCCAACCGGAGCCGCACCAATGCGTCTCCGGCTGTCCTCGAAACTCGTTTAAGCTACAGGTCCCGCCGTCAAACTGTCAACCCGTTGTGCCCACAGGATTTCCACCTGTTTTTCACAACCGGGGGAGCTACTACGGAAGGCTCCCATTGGGAACCATCGCGGAGCTACACACACGCAGCAGAACAGCCTTCCGCGCGCAAACCCATGCCTTCTCGGCACGAGCCAAGGCGGAAGCTGGTAGCTTGAAAAAAGATCTCGTGGAGGTTCGTGCGACGAACGCCAAAACCCTTCGAGGAACCTTGTCCCCGAATGAGAACCCCGTGGCCGGGGCAGTTCAGGTTTTCCCTGTATTTAAACTTCGATGCCGGGCGAGCGACGAGAGTTGCAAAAAAACGCCCGACTAGCCACACACTGCTCTCGACGCGATTGTTTATATCAGATGAACGCGAGAAACGCAAGCGGAAGTTTACCAACTTGATTCGGGGAAAAGGATTATTGATGACCAGGTTCTCCCCGCCACGGGCGCGAGGGATCCCCGCCCTGCCGCCGCTAGGAGCGCAGCGACCAGGACAGGGACACTTGCGGATCTTAGCTGGTACAGCCTGCGGTCATCCTTGCGCCGTGACGCTGACGGCGACGTTCTGTCCGCCTTCGGCGATCTGGTAGACAACAGTCACCGGAGTTCCGATTTTCACTTGCCCTTCGACCTGGGTGTGAGTATCGAGGACAAATTCCATGGTCTTCGGGTCACTGCCGCCACTGCTGACCTCCAGTGTGAACGAGTGCCCGCCATTTCCGATACTGGCGATTTTGCCGTTCACGGATTTGGCCTGAGAGGCCGACTGCGCGGGTTGGGTGGGATGGGGAGACTGCTGGGCGATGACCGACATACCCAGCAGGGTTACACCTGCCAGAGCCGCTCCCAGCAGAAATTTGCGAACCATCATGATGTTTACCTCCAAGGGGTAGATCGCTAGAGCTGAGCAGGCGCCCTGCCATCGCGAGAAAGAATTGCGGCACGCATAAGCCACATGGGGAGAGCCTCTTGCGCGAACCAGCAGCGACAGCCGCTCAAGCGGAGAGGGAACGCTGCCGTCTGGCTACGCCAGAGGGGAATTTTCTTCCCCGTGCTGCGGTTTTTTTTCTCATGGAAAGACCTTAGACGGAGTGCGGCTTTCGCGGGCATAGGCTTGCTGGTGCGGTGCGGGTTCCTCAGCATTCCATACAGCGAAACCCTGAGGTTTCCCGGCGAAGTTTTGGTGACACAAAACATATGTGGGTTACCAGGCAGTTTGTTGTAGGCGCAAGCCGCCTGGATCTGTATTTCGGCCTGGATTCGGGGCGGCGCATCGATCGCATTGCCACGCTTTTTCTTGAACCTTTGTTTACCCCCAGGACCGCTGGCATGGGGTCTGAAACGGGCGGTCTGCCAGCCGATCGTCGAGGCGCACAACCGGCAGATGTCGGTTGTGCCAGTGAATCACTGCGGCTGCATGGTTCGCATTGAGCTTCCTGCAGACGCCTTAGGGCTGCGTCGACTACCGTGTTAAAGCGCGCGCCCTTGCCCGCCAGAAAACATTCCGGGTCTGCTTGTCAATCGCCCGCTGGTCGGAACTGGTGCAGGCGTCCGGTGTAGCGACTTGACAAGGGCGGCGCCGTGGCGCGACTATTCGGGGGCAATCTGGGATATTGAGTTTTCCCGTTGGTGGTGCCCTGTGCCTCAAGACCTACGGCCTCGAGTATTGTTGGCGGATGATCACCCGGGAATTCTTCGCGCCTTTCAGCGCCTGCTCGAACCCTCATGTGAAGTGGTGGGCTGCGTGACCGACGGTGTTGCCCTGCTCGCTGCCGCCAACTCGCTCAATCCAGACGTCATCGTGCTGGATGTCGCCATGCCGAGTCTGGATGGTCTTTCCGCCTGCGGGAGGATCAAGCGCGCGACACCGCGCAGCAAAGTGGTGGTAGTGACGGCGGCGAACGATGCGGCCATCCGGGAAGAGGCTTTCACCGCGGGCGCGTCGGGATTTGTACTGAAACACCGCGTCGTCGAGGATCTGCACCGCGCAATCCAGAGGGCGCTCGAGGAGGACGCACCGCCGCCGGGCGCGGCGGTGGCCTGACGCTCACTTCAGCGTCCGTTTCTGGCGAACGAACCCTTCCCACTCCATTCGGCGCGTACCCTGATCATCGAAGATGACGGCGTAGTGCCTCCACCCGCTCGTCGTGTCCGGCATTGAAAAACGCTCTGCCGTAATCGGGAAGCGGTTTCGGCAGATATTCGTAGACCGCTTTGTCGAGTCCACGAGCTGCATGACTATGTAGGCAAACGCGACCTTGGTCAGCGAGGCGGCCGCCATGACGGAGTCGGCGGTCAGCGGCAGGCGGCAGCACGATCTCGACCGCTGCGACCGGTGACACCAACTCCAACGCCGTCGTTGCGGGCAAGGTTACGGGCGCCGGCGTTACGCTCTTTCGCGATCGCAAGATCGCCTACATGAAGACTTACGGAGTTCGCCACAAAGAAAAAGGCCGTCGAGGCGGCGAAAAGCCCCGGGCGGAGCAGCCACCTGCAAGCTTGCTCCCAGCTGGGTGCAGAAAACGAAAGCAATCGCCGAAAGTTTCATGGCCTGTAAGAGAGACGGCTCCAGGGCGGTTTGTCAGCCTGGAGTCAAGACGTCAGGGCCTAGTGGAATTCGATGGTGATGAGGCGCGATTTTTGTTTCCCGACATTGGTGACAGTGTGAGTCAGGCCGCCTTCCACCCAGCGAATGTCGCCGCTCTGCACTTGAAGATGCGCGGGAGGCTTGCCGGCGATGTCAGACTGCAGGTCAAGATCGGTGACCGCCACCACCAGGTGCGGTCCGGTGTGCGTGTGTCTGGGAATCACGCCCCCGGGGTCGAGATCGACTTCGGAGACGCGCGCACCGTCCTTGACGAACAGGATGTCGATGGTGCCGCCGTGGAGGACGCTCAGCCCGCGATCCGGATCCCATCCTGCCGGAGTCGCCTTGTGCGCCTCGGCATCTTTCATGAATTCGATGGTCACGTTGCGGAAGGGGGTATCGGTGAGATTTCTGGCGGCGTGGACGCGCGGGGCGAGGGTGTATTCCGTCTGTCCGTCCTGCAGCTTGAGACGGACGGGGGGCTGGTCCTTGGGGGCGCTCTCTACATCGCTTGCCCCGAGTGTGACGAACATATAGTCGTGGCGGTGCCAGTGCACGAGGGTGGATTGATGGGGCGGCACTTCAACCTTGAAGACGCGCACATATGGATTTTCGAGGGCCAGATGATGGTGAGGTTCGGAGGTGATTTCGACTTCGGCGGCTTGAGCGAGAACCAGGGTGGAGAAGAGAAGCAGAAATGCTGCACGCGTTTTCATTGCCGGGAATTCTAGCACCCGGCACTCATCACTCGTTGGTACGCGTCGAGCGCTTGAGCTTCGCTCGACCTCCCGGGCACGGACGCCCGTCCCCACACCATGCCCCTCCTACTCTTCGCGGGTGACGCGGATGAGATGCTCCATCTGGTTGAGATATTCTTCGAGGGCTTTGCGGCCTGAGGGTGTGAGCCGGTATTCGGTCCGGGGGATGCGTCCTTCAAAGAATTTTGTGCAGCTGATATAGCTGGCCTCTTCGAGCTTGCGGGCGTGGACACTCAAGTTGCCGTCAGTGGTCTTGAGCAGGCGCTTGAGATCGTTGAAGCTGAGCGAGTCGTTGATGGCCAGAGCGCTGACGATGCCCAGGCGCAAGCGCTCGTGGATGAGGCGGTCGAGATCGGGCAGCTCGGCTGGGCGACTGAGCCGCGAGGCGCGCTCCGGCTTCGGCTCGGGAAGAGGCGCACGATTTTTGGGCGCAATTCTAGCCACCGTATTTCCTCGCGATCAAAACTCCAAAGACGATATGCAAAACGCCGAAGCCGGCCGCAAGCAGCAGGTTTCCCCAGGCGGCGGGCGCAAGCAGCGCGAGCACGCCGGCGAACATGAAACACCCGCCCATGACCGGCACAATGGCGACGGAGAACGCGCCCCCGGTGATGATGCCGGCGCCGTACAGCAGCAGCCACATGCCGGGCAGCACGGAGATGACATCCGTGCGATAGAGGACCGCAGTCATCAGCGCTCCCACCGCGACCGGAGGCAAAAAGCTGATGGCGAATTTCTTGCCCGGCCCGCTGGTGAGGGGTAGGCCGGCGCGCTGAGCCTTGATCCAGACGGCGGGCAGGGCGATGGCGACGGCGACGACCGCGGCGGCCAGCCAGACCTTCAGCCAGGCGGTGGAGGAAACCTGTCGGGATGCGATATAAGCCGCAGCTAGCGCCACGATACCCGTAGCCACCTGGCCCCACCCCGGGACCGCAGTGAACGAAGAGGAACGCTCCATGGTCTCGCGGATGAAGCGCAGGTCTTCGATGGCGCCAGCAGGCAGCGGCCGGAAGCGGGAATGAAGCCGGCGAACGCGATGCGGGCGGCGTTCGAGCATGAGTCAGGATACGGCCGGAGTCTTTGCGTGTCAAGCTACTTTGCGCTACAAAGACCATTCCGCTCCGTCGTTTGCCCGCCATGGGGCGAGTTACACTGACGACAATGAGTGAACTGGGAAAGGTGCTGTTGGTATTGGGCGGGATGCTGGTGATTGCGGGGCTGGTCCTCGTGCTGCTGGGACGGACGAATCTGCCCCTCGGTCGGCTGCCGGGAGATTTTCTGGTTCGGGGGAAGAACACAACCTTTTATTTTCCGCTGGCGACCTCCATTGTCCTGAGTGTGGTGTTGAGTCTGGTTTTGTATCTGGTGGGAAGGCTGCGGAGATAGCTTTTAACGCTTCGAGCGCGCGGAGATGCCGCTCCGTTAAGATCTGCGGCCGCCGAAATGTGCGCTGATCTCCCTTATACTGCCTGCTTGTCCTGACTTCCCCCGGGATTCCTGCGCGGCCATGGCTACTGCTGAACTTACGAGACCGGACACGCGCGGCGTCTTTCGGCAGCGCGACTTTCGCGCCCTCTGGCTGGCACAGTTCGTGTCAGTGTTCGGTGACTTCCTGGCGGTTTTTGGCGTCATCAGCCTGATCACCTTCCGCTGGCATGGGACGGCGGCCCAGGTGACTTATGTGTTGATCTCCTACATGTTGCCGCTGGCCATCGTCAGCCCGATCGCAGGAGTGTTCGTCGACCGCTGGCGGGTGAAGCGGGTGATGATTGCGAGCGACCTGATCCGCGGCGCGCTGGTGCTCCTGTTGCTTTGGGTCTCTGATGTAGCCCAGCTGTACACCCTGTTTGTGGCGCTCGGCGTGGTATCCAGTTTTTTCGGCCCCGCCCAGTCGGTGGCTTTGCGCACCCTGGTGGCAAAGGACAAGCTGCTGGCCGCGAATGCACTGATGTCGCAAGCGTTCTACACCGTGCGTCTGCTGTCGCCGGTGGTCGCGGGCGCGCTGGTCGCCTGGCTGACCGAGAAGTCGTGCTTCTACGTTGACGCATTCAGCTTCTTCTTTTCCGCCGCCATGGTGAGCTCGTTGCTGATCCGGCGGGAAGCGGCGCACGACAGCAACACGGTGAAAGGCTTCTGGGAGCAGCTGACCAGCGGCAATCGTTTCATCTTCACTCATCCCTCGCTGGCCTTTGTGATCACTTCGATGGTGAGCGCGATGTTTGTGATGAGCTGCCTCAGCCCGCTGTTTTCTATTTATGTGCGCGACATCCTGCACTCGGGAGTCTTCACCTACGGCATCGTTAGTTCGGCGGTGGGCGTGGGACTGATTGCCGGCACAACCGCGGTGAATCGTTTCGGCGGCGAGCGTTCGAAAAAGAGCCTGGTGCTTGTGGGGTTGATCGTCTGCGCGGCCGGGGTGGCGCTGCTGGGAATTTTCGGTGCGATCCCGGCAGCCGTGGCGACCACCTTCACTATGGGCTTCGGCATCAGCTTTGTCGTGGTCGCGGCGCAGACCCTAATGCAGCAGGAGACGCCCCCGGCGATGCTGGGCCGAGTCAGTTCCAGTTTCATGTCGGTGTTCTCAGCAGCGCAGGTGTTGGGCTTGCTGCTCTCGGGTCATCTGGCGGTGTGGTTCGGCATCCGCATCGTGTTTCTGCTATGCGCAGCCGCCCTGGCTGTGATCGCCCTCGCGGGATTCGCCCAGCACAAACCTACACCGATGCCCTTGCCGGCGGACTAGGCAAGCGCGCCGAGCTATGCGGCGCGCAGCAGGCCGATGCCGAGGGTAGCCACTCCTACTGCGAGAAATAGTGCTCCGGCGTAGATAAGGGATACCGCTCCGCCGGCCTGCGTGGCATTGGGAGGCAGGACGGAGAAAAAGAAGCCGGACGAAATGAGAATCGCTGCCAGCGGGATGCCAATGCGGACAAACCACAGAACAGCGGAGGGCAGGACGGCGGCATCTGCCAGCACCTGGCAAATGAGCGAAAGCAGGACGATGACGCCGGCGTGGGCGTGTCCGGCGCGGAAGAAGTTCTGGCGCAGCGGGTTTTCCATATAGCCACTGTTCTTGTTCATCAACGAGGTCAACAGGAAATATCCACCATACTGAATCGTGGGCACGGTGATGAGGATCAGACCGCACATCAATCTGGCTTCGCGAGTCATAGGTTTCACCTCTCCGGATGTAGAACGACTGGAATCGTAAGCTGTGATGCCCGGGGGAGGGAAATTGCTTCAGATTCTCCGACTCGGCAGAGGCATACCAAGCCCCGTGAAAACGGAGGGGAGCGTCGTTCACGCCACACCCCTGAGGTGGCCGGGCGGTTCGCCGTCTTATGGCAATCGCCCTCGCTCCCACGGTACACTCGCTGGCGGTGTCGGTAAGCGACCAACTCGGGTTCAGCTTCAAGCCTCCTGAGCGGCGGGTGTGGACCGTGCGTGAGCTGGTGGCGGCGGTGCGCACCTCGCTCGAGCGGGAGTACAGCGACACCCGGGTCGAGGGCGAGATTTCCAATTTCCGCGCGCATGAGTCCGGGCATCTCTATTTCACGCTTAAGGACGGGAGCGCGCAGATCCGGGTGGTGATGTTCCGCTCGCAAGCGCGACTGCTGCGGTTTCGTCCCGAGGACGGGATGCAGGTGGTGGCGCGAGGCCGGGTCACGATTTATGAAGGCCGCGGCGAGCTGCAGATTTCGGCCGAGTCTCTGGAGCCGCGGGGCGCGGGCGCATTGCAGATTGCCTTTGACCAGCTGAAGGCAAAGTTGCAGGCAGAAGGCCTGTTCGATGCGGCGCGCAAGACGCCCATCCCGGCGTTGCCGAGGAGGATTGGCATTGTGACTTCCCCGCAGGCGGCGGCACTACGCGACATTCTCCATATCCTCGAGCGGCGCCATCACACCGCGAACGTGCTGATCTTTCCCGCGCAGGTGCAGGGCGATACCGCCGCCATCGAGGTCAGCGCCGGAATCCGTTACTTCAACAAGACTGGGTGTGTGGATGTCATCATCGTGGCGCGCGGCGGGGGATCGGCCGAAGATCTGGCGGCGTTCAACCATGAGGGCCTGGCGCGGACGATTGCGGCGTCGAAGATCGCGGTGATCTCGGCGGTGGGACACGAGACGGATTTCACCATTGTGGACTTCGTAGCCGACCTGCGAGCGCCCACGCCCTCGGCGGCGGCGGAGCTGGTGATTCGCTCGCGGCAGGAGATTGAAGAACAGGCAGAGCGGTTGCATCAGCGCCTGGCCCGGGCGGTGCGC
Source organism: Terriglobales bacterium (assembly GCA_035262225.1). Taxonomy (GTDB): domain Bacteria; phylum Acidobacteriota; class Terriglobia; order Terriglobales; family Acidobacteriaceae; genus DATFTE01. The sequence goes on along the minus strand of DATFTE010000075.1, from coordinate 86,965 downwards.
TACCGGCTGCTGATGGGCAGACAGGCGTTGACCGAGCGGGCGCAGCACGGTGCGTTTACGCGCATGCGTGGAGTCATTAACCAGGGGCACCAGCGACTGGATGACATCGAATTCCGGCTGGAGCGTCGGGAGCGCGGGCTTCTCGAACGGCTGCGGCGGCGGTGGGAGATGGCGGCGGCGGCAGTGCGACACTACGATGCGCGGCGCATGCTGGCGGGTATTCACCGGGAACTCGATGCGCGGGTTGCGGAAATCGCCAGTGTGATGAGGACGACACTGTTGCGCCGAGCCGGGAAGCTCGATCAGGTATCGGGTCGGCTGGAAACTCTGTCGCCCGTGGCCATCCTGGAGCGTGGGTATGCACTGGTGTTTGACGCCGAGGGGAAGCTGGTGAGGGTTGCGTCGCGACTCCAGGCGGGCGATGAAATCTCGGCACGGCTGGGAAGAGGAACGGTGGACAGCGTGGTGAAGAGAACGCGGTAGGCCCGGGCGCGGCCCTTGCACCGGTTTCAAGATTTATCGCCGGCGCCGGTGTGGGGCTTCTGTTCCTGTCTGATCCGGCCCGCGGCTCGCATTTTATTTCGTGGATTACAATGAATTCGTTCGTGCCGCGAGAGGGGATGGATGCAGGTTTCTGCCGCGTGGCCGGCGATGTCGGTGAGCTCAGTACTCGACATTCTGCTGGTCGCGTTCATCATTTACGAATTTCTCGCGCTCATCAAGGGGACGCGGGCCTCGCTCATGCTGGTGGGCGTGGCAGGGCTGGCGCTGGTGTTTTATTTCTCGCGGCTGGGCGAGTTGCGCACGGTGCACTGGCTGATCAGTACGCTGCTGCCCTTTGCAGTGTTCGCGATGATTGTGGTGTTCTCGGCCGAGATCCGGCAGGCGCTGGCGCGACTGGGGCGCAAACTGACTTTCAGCCGGGCTCCGGCGGAAGCCGATGCCTACGACGACATTGCGCTGGCGGCCAATCTGTTCTCGCAGAATCAGACCGGAGCCCTGATTGTGATCGAGCGCGAGATCGGCTTGCGCACATACATTGAAAGCGGCGTGCCGCTCGATGCGCATCTTTCCTATGATCTGCTGGCCACAATTTTCCGGCCCAGCGCTCCGCTCCATGACGGAGCGGTGATTGTGCAGGGCGATCGGGTGGCGGCGGCGGCTTGTTTCCTGCCGTTGTCCATGAATCCCGTGCTCTCGACGCAGCTGGGGACGCGCCATCGCGCCGGTATCGGCGTCACCGAAGAGACGGACGCGATTGCGGTGATCGTCTCCGAAGAAACCGGTGCGATCAGCCTGGCGGTTTCGGGAAAGATTGAGCGGGACCTGGCTGTGGAACAGTTGCGTGCGCGCATGGGAGAGTTGTTACGCCGCTATGTTTCGGCAACCGCCCTGCCCACGCCCATCACCAACGGGGAAGAGAGCGCGGAGAAGGGCTTCGATTCCCGCCCTGATTTGCCGCATGGCACCGAGACCAGATCCAAGAGCGGGGCGGACGACTAAGGCATGAACGACTTCATCCGCAGAAACGTGACCAATAATCTCGCCCTGAAGCTGATCTCGCTGGCGCTGGCGATAGGGTTGTGGCTGGCGGTGGCGCGCGATCCCGTGGATGAGATCGCGGTGGAAGTGCCGATCGAATTTCACAACGTCCCCAACAATCTGGAGATCAGCACGGAGCGTATTCCGAACGCGCAGCTTCGCCTGGGAGGACCGGAGAGAGTGGTGCATCGTCTGCAGGCCTCGGACGTGCACGTGGAGATCGACCTGGCGCACGTGACGGCGGCGGGGCAACGGACCTTTGATCTCGCGTCGCAGCGCATTCAGAAGCCGCACGAGCTGCAGGTGTTGCAGATCGTGCCCACGCAGGTACGCCTGACGTTTGATAAGCGACTGACGCGGCAGGTGGAAGTGCATCCCCGGGTGATTGGCAGCTTCGCCGCGGGGCGGCAGATCAAGAACATTGCGGTCAACCCGCCGGTGATTCAGATCAGCGGCCCGCAAGAACGCGTGCAGGCGGTGGAAGCGGCTATCACCGACCCCATCGATGTCAGCGGGACCATGGACCACAACAGCTTCGTCACTCACGCCTATGTATCCGATCCGATGGTGCAGGTGGTGAATCCGGGACCAATCTATGTCACCGTCACCATGGAAAGTGTCCCTGCTGCCGCGGGCGGGCACCGGTAAGCGTCAGCGAGGAGAGCTGCTTTTCAGTTCGTTGGTTGAAACAGCTTCGACAGATTCCATGACGATCCAGACCCGACAGCTTTTTGGAACCGATGGGATTCGCGGCGTAGCCGGTGAATTTCCCCTTACCCTTGAAAACACCTACCTGATTGGCCGCGCGCTGGGACACAACCTGGTGCGACCACACCATAGAACCCGGGTGGTGATTGGCCAGGACACGCGGCAATCGAGCGCTTGGATTGCTGATCGTGTGGCGCTGGGGTTGAATTCCGGCGGCGTCGAGGTACACAGCGCCGGAGTGATCACCACGCCGGGAGTGGCGTACCTGGCGCGCTCGCGGAAGTATGACGCGGGAGTGGTAATTTCGGCGTCCCATAATCCGTGGACGGACAACGGAATCAAGGTCTTCTCGGGCGATGGATACAAGCTTCCGGATGCGCGCGAACTGGCGATCGAGCACGAGATTTTTGGCCTGCTGCAGAATCCGCGGTCGCACCCCGAGCCGAAGGAGAAACCGGCACCCAGCCTGCCGGGGGACGCGGAGCTGCGGCACGGCTATGTTGAGTGGCTGGCTGCGAACTGCCAGTCGGACCTGAGCCGGTTGCGAGTGCTGGTGGATTGCGCCCATGGTGCGGCCACTGCGGAGGCGCCGGAGTTGTTTCGTCGATGCGGAATTCGAGCGACCTTTTTGAGTGCGTCTCCCGATGGAAAAAACATCAACCAGAACTGCGGCGCGCTCCACCCCGAGGTGGTGGCGAAAGCGGTCGGCGGGATGAAGGGTGCATTTGATGTGGGAATTACCTTTGACGGGGACGCGGATCGCGCCCTGTTCAGCGATGCCGAAGGGCGCGTGGTGAATGGCGATGCGGTGTTGCTGCTGGTGGCGCGCGACTGGCAGTCTCGCGGCCTGCTGCGGGGCTCGACCATCGTGGCCACGACGATGTCGAACATGGGACTGGAAGTGGCGCTGCGGAAGGCGGGCATTGATATGTTCCGCGCCAACGTGGGCGACAAGTACGTGCTGGAAGAGATGCAGAAGAGCGGCGCCCTTCTCGGCGGCGAGCAGTCGGGACACATTATTTTTCGCGACGGCGAAGCGACCACCGGAGACGGGCTGCTGACCGCGCTGCGGGTAATGGAGATTGTGGCACGCACGGGACGTCCGCTGGCCGAGTTGATCGCCGACCTCAAGGTGTTTCCCCAGACGATCCAGAATGTGCGCGTGCGGGAGAAGAAAGCATTCTCCGAAGTGCCCGACATTCAGCGTGCCATTGCCGCAGCCGAGAAAGAGCTTGATGGCAACGGGCGAGTCGTGGTGCGCTATTCGGGAACGGAGTCGCTGGCGCGAGTGATGGTGGAAGCCGAGTCGGAGAACCAGATGAAGGCGCTGGCAGCGGGAATTGCGGCGGCGATTCATAAAACCCTGGGAGCGTAGGAAAGCCGCGCGGAGAGCGATTGATCCTTCGAGCGATAGCCATGCTGAATTTTCTGAGCGGCGTTGCGACGTTGTGGAATCTGACGCTGTTCTTTGTGGTCGTGGCGACGCTGGTGTGGTTTCTGTATTCGTTTGCCTTACGGCGAATCGTTCGCGCAAGAAGAATCGAAGGTCTGCGAATGAAGCGGCTAATGCGCGAAGCGGCGGAGCGGAAACGCGAAGCGCCCTAGAAGTCAGGAAGAGCTTGACCCGCCCAGGCCCGGAAAATCACGCTCGGGCGACTTACTCCAGATCACGCCAGTTTGGACCCACTCCCACATCCACCTGCAGGGGCACGGTGAGGGGGTAGACGTGTTCCATGTGTTCGCGGACCAGGTTCTTCATGATGTCGACTTCCGCCGCCGGCACTTCAAACACCAATTCATCGTGGACCTGGAGGGTCATTCGCGATTTCAGGCGGCTTTGGCGCAGGGCGGCGTCGATACGAATCATCGCGATCTTGATGAGATCGGCGGCCGTGCCTTGCAAGCGCGTATTGACGGCGGTGCGCTCGGCGAATCCCCGCAGGTTGAAGTTCTTGCTGTTGATATCGGGGATGGGGCGAACGCGTCCGAACAAGGTCCTGACCCGCTGCTCGCGGCGCGCCTCGCCCAAGGTGTCATCGATGAATCTGCGCACGCCGCTGTACTTCTCGAAATACGCCTCGATGAACTGCTTGGCTTCGGCGGGTTCAATCCCGAGATTCTGCGAGAGTCCGAATGCGGAAAGGCCGTAGACGATGCCGAAATTGACAACCTTCGCCTGGCGGCGATGCTCGGGAGTGACCATCAGCGGCGGAACTCCGAAGACCTGGGACGCAGTCAGGGTATGAATGTCGTCGCCGCGGCGGTAAGCTTCGACCAGCAACGGGTCTTTCGAGAAGTGCGCCAGCAGGCGCAGCTCAATCTGTGAATAGTCAGCCGCCAGAAGAACGTGCCCGGGATCAGCGGTAAAGGCGGCGCGGATTTCCCGTCCGAGTTCGGTGCGAATGGGGATGTTCTGCAGGTTGGGATTCGTGGAGGAGAGTCTCCCCGTGGCGGTGCCGGTCTGTCCAAAAGTTGTGTGCAGGCGGCCGCTGGCCGCACTGAGCAGGGCAGGGAGCGCATCCACATAGGTCGACTTCAACTTGGTAAGCTGGCGGTATTCGAGCACGAGGCGCGGAACATCGTGCTCTTCGGCGAGGCCTTCGAGCACGTCCACGGCCGTAGAGATGGTCTTGCCCTTCCCGTACTTCACCGGCTTCGGGAGGTTAAGCTTGTTGAACAGCACGTCGCCGAGCTGCTTCGGCGAACTGATGTTGAACTCGACACCCGCGCGATCGTAAATTTCCCTGGCTTTGACGTCGATGTCGCGCTCGAGACGCAACGACATTTCACCCAGGGCATGGCGGTCGATCTTGACTCCGGTCTTTTCCATGCGCTGGAGCACCGGTACCAGCGGCAAGTCGATCTCCTGGTAAATCTTCAGCAATCCGGCGCTCTCCACCTCCTGGCGCAGAGCGGCCGCCAGGCGTCCGGTGATGTCGGCGGATTCGGGAAGCGCGCCGCCGAGCTTGAGATTGAAGTGGCGCAGGGCGATATCGACGAGGCGGTGCGAGGAGTAAGTAGGATCCAGGAGGTAGGAGTACAGCATGGTGTCGTGTCCGATGTTCTCGACAACGATTCCCTGCTGCTCGAATTGGTGAAGCGCCGACTTGTAGTCGTGAATCGCCTTCGGCAGGGCGCCGTCGGCGAGGGCGGTCAGGAGGCGTGACCAGGCGGCGGATCCGGGAGCGACCGTCAGGGCTTTCCCCGGCGTCGAAGCGATGGCGAGGCCGCGCACGGCGGGAGACGACCCCGCGGAAGCGGCGGCCAGCGGCAACAAGGTTTCGTCGCCCTCACCTTCTGCCGCTTCCTCTGCGACCGGCGGAGCGAATTCACCTTCGAGAGCGATGGCCAGCGCGCTCCCGGCGGACACCGCCTGCAATACATCTTCAACCTCGGCAGCCGATTTGGCCGCGGTGTACTGGGCCTCGCCGACTTCAACTAGCGGCAGAAGTTCCTTCAGCAACGAGGTGAACTCCAGTTCGGTAAACAGGGCGCGCAGGCTCTCGCCATCGGGAGCGCCGGCCCGCATGTGGTAAACATCGAGTTCGATGGGGACGTGGCGGTCGATGGCCGCCATCTTCTTGCTGAAGAGAACGGTGTCACGGTTGTTCAACAGCGATTCTCGGTAAGTCTTCTTTTCTACTTCGGCGGCACGATCGAGGGCGGCCTCCACGGTGCCAAAGCGCTTGATGAGTTCGACCGACCCTTTGTCGCCGATGCCGGGAGCGCCGGGAATGTTGTCGATGGTGTCTCCACGGAGAGCCATGACATCGACCACGCGATCGGGCGGCACGCCCAGGATTTCTTCGACCTTGGCGGCATCACAGATTAGATTGTCCTTGGGCGGGTTCAATACCAGGATGCGATCGTCGACCAGTTGCAGCATGTCTTTGTCGCTCGAGACGACGTAGACACCGTAGCCGTTCTCCACCGCCTGGCGAGCCACCGTGCCGATGACATCATCGGCTTCATAGCCGGATTGCTCGAGGATGGGAATGCGATAAGCCTGGAGCGCCCGCCGGATGTAGGGCAGTTGCTGTGCGAGTTCCGGCGGCATCTCGGCACGATTGGCTTTGTAGCCACGGTACTCGACTTCCTGAAAGGTCTGTGTCTTGAGGTCGAACTTGCGAACCTTGGTGATGGCTTCGGCCTGCTGATCGCGAAACGTGGGCGCAGCCACGTCGAACACCGCCGCCAGGAATTGGGGTGAGAAATCGTCGCGCAACTTGCGCAGCATATTGACGAAGACATAGGTGGCAGCAGTGGGAACGCCCTTCTTGGTCGACATGCCGCGTTGCCGCGCCATGGCGTGATAGGCGCGAAAGATGAACGACATGGTGTCGATCAGGAAAATACAGCCTTTGTCTGTAGTGAAGGTTCGAGGTTCAAGAGCAGGCCTGGACGGGGGAGCGCTGTCCGCCGGGGCGGTTGCGGATTTTTTTCGAGAGGGCAAGCCAGTAGTGTAAAGGCAGGCGTCAGCGGTCAGCAATCAGCGGGACATCGGCCAAGCGGCATTGGTCTTGCGCCGCTTCGCGGCGGAACGAGCGCGGCATCGCCCCTACACGATCGATGACGGTTCCTTCCCGTACTGGGTGGTGTAGTGCAGCTTGATTTCGCCGCATGTGCCTTGCTCGGGAGAGTAGACCACGCAGGAATCGAAAGGATGGGAATAGACGTGAAGGCTGACGGCTCGCTGGTTGAACTCGCGGGGGTTCAGAACGCGATGGACGGGATCCAGGGGATCGACGGCGCACGGTTGCTGAGGGTTCATTTCGAGCGTATCGGAAGTCTCCAGTTTGCATTTGCCCGCATTTAGATCCTGACAGACGAGATGGTAGTTCTCGACCAAAAGGCGCCCGACGGGGACCGCCATCCAGCAGTTCTGATCCTTGTGGTTGTGAACCGAGCTGGCCTGGCCGACTTCCCAGCAGATAGCGATCAACTCATAGAGAGGGGTCTTGTCGATGAGGTTGCGTGTGTAGTGCTGGCGATCCCAACAGAGGTAGGGGTCGAGGGTATCGGGCTGGACGGCGGTGTGGGTGAGAAATTTCAGCAGGATGCGCGGATCGCGGAAGGCTGCTTCGGGTTGCCGGCGCAGCTCGGCGACGAAGTCGCGGATCGAAATTTGCTTGGAAATTGCTGGTGTGCTCATCGTCTCACCCCACCGGCAGTAGTATAGCGCGGGCGGGTGAGGACGCCTGCCAGAGTCTGTTCATTCAATCAACGTGCAGTCGCCGTAGGAATAGAAGCGATATTTTTCCGCAACGGCGTGTTGATAGGCGGCGAGGACCTTTTCTTTTCCCGCGAAAGCGCAGACCAGCATAAGCAGGGTCGACTGCGGGAGATGGAAATTGGTCAGCAGAGCATCCACGATGCGGAAGGCGTATCCCGGGTAGACGAAGATGTCGGCCTCTCCCCGGCCGGCGCGAATGCGGCCGTCGTCGGATCGACCGGCGACGGATTCCAGGGTACGCACCGTGGTAGTGCCGATGGCCACAACCCGCCGTCCAAGGCGCTTGGCCTGATTGATTTGGGCAGCCACAGCGGACGGGATTCTGTAGGCCTCGCGATGCAGCTGGTGATCCTCGACTCGCTCCGTGCGGACCGGTTGAAATGTGCCTAAGCCGACCTGCAGCGTGATTTCGGCGGTTTCAATTCCCCGGCGATGAAGGCGGTCAAGAATCTCCGGGGTGAAGTGCAATCCTGCGGTGGGCGCGGCGACCGAGCCCGGCTCGTGCGCGTAAACGGTCTGGTAGCGTTCGCGGTCAGAGAGGCGGTCTTCGCGGGCAATATAGGGCGGAAGAGGGACGTGCCCAATTTTTTCCACTGCACCGAAAAAGTCGTCGACCGGGGAAAAGCGGATGTGGCGTTCACCGAACTGTCCGCGCGCCGTGACCTCCGCCTGTAATTCATCGCCTTCCCCAAAGAACAGATGCTCCCCGACTCCGATCTTCCGCCCGGGGCGAACCAGGCATTCCCACTCATTCGGGTGGCGCCGCATCTGGCGGGTGAGGAGGACCTCGATTCGTCCCTTCAGAAAGTCATGGGACGCCGGATTGTGCAGGCTGAGGGTCTGCGCGCGGGCGCCGCTGCGATGCCCGTAGAGCCGGGCCGGGAATACACGCGTGTTGTTGAAGACCACAAGATCACCGGTCCGCAGCAGGTCGGGGAACTCACGAAACGTTCGGTCCCGCAAGGTTCCACTGTCTTTGTTAAGGTGAAGCAGGCGGGAGGCGCTGCGGTCGGCCAGGGGTTCCTGGGCAATCAGTTCTTCGGGCAGATGGTAGTTGAAATCAGAGACCAGCACGCAAGCGATTATAGATTCCTCGAATCCCGTGGGGTCAGCCGGGTAAAGAAGCGATCCGGACGCGCCGTTCTGTCGTCGTACCGAAGGCGACGCCCCAGCAGCGGAATTCCCAGGTCGTCGACGGAAATTTACCGATATACCGATTGTGCCGCCCCAAGTTCGTGCGGTAACATGACCCGAGTCGGTCTCGCCTCCACCGGTTCCGATCCCCTATGCCCAGCGAACGGCAATCCCGGCACGAGATTGTTCTTTTCGGCAAGATGCTGCACCAGCGCGCCTACGTGGCCGCCATGGACGGGAACCTGTCGATTCGGCTCGATGAAGACCGCATCCTGGCGACTCCGACGGCCATGTGCAAATCCATGATGCGGCCGAGCGACCTGGTCATCGTCGATCGCGCGGGGCGGCGTCTGTCGGGGCGGCGCGATGTCTCCAGCGAGATCGGCATGCATTTGTTGATCTACAAGTTGCGGCCCGACATCCGCGGGATCGTGCACGCGCACCCGCCAACCGCGACTGGGTTCGCGGCAGCGGGAATGCCTCTGAACGAGCCGCTGGTGTGCGAGGTGGTGATCGGCCTGGGCTCCATTCCCCTGGCGCGCTATGGGACGCCCGGAACACCGGAGTTGACCGATGCACTCGAGCCGCTGATCCCGGAGTACGACGCCATCCTGATGTCGAACCACGGCGTGGTCGCCTATGGCGACACGCTTGATCACGCTTACATGAAGATGGAGACGGTCGAGCACTTCGCGCAGATCGCGCTGGTCACCCACCTGCTGGGGCGCCAGCAGCCGCTGAAGGACGCGGAACTCGAAAAGCTGCTGGAGGCGCGCAGCAAATACCAGGGAGCGACCTCGGCGGCCGCTCTCCCCCTGGCCATGCATGACGGACAGTCCGGAAACCATCACGGCCGGCAGCCGGCGATGGAATCGTCTCTGAAGCCGCGGCGCGTCGCGCGTTCCCGCTGACGCAGCGTAATTTTCCCTACCAGACCCGGCAGGCGTTCTCCGGCATCATCGGCTGTCCCACCTTGCATCCGAAGGCCTGCCCGAATTCGGGCATGTTTTGCACCACGCCGTTCACACGGTATTTCCGGAAGGAGTGTGGATCGGTCTGGGCTTGCAGGCGCATGGATTCGGGCCGGGCACTTCCACACCAGCTTTGCCCGTGAGCCAAGAAGAACTGCTGCAGCGGAGTGAAGCCATCCGCCTTCTGGTTCACGTCAATGCTCTTGCGTTTGGCATCGGCCAGGAACGCCATGTACGCCAGCCGCAAGCCGCCATTATCGGCGGTGTTTTCCCCCAGCGTGAGCTTGCCGTTGATGTGGACGTTATCCACCACCACGAAGTTTCCGTACTCTTTCACTTCGCAATCGGTTTTCTGTTCGAACTTCTTCGCGTCTTCGGCGGTCCACCAGTCGGAGAGGTTGCCGTTGGCGTCGAACTGGCGTCCTTCATCGTCGAAGCCGTGGGTCAGTTCGTGACCGACAACTCCGCCGATGTGGCCGTAGTTCACGGAGTCGGGCGCGTTCTTATCGTAGAACGGCGGCTGGAGAATGGCCGCAGGAAAGTTGATATCGTTCATGCTGGGATTGTAGTAGGCGTTCACCGTCGCCGGACTCATGCCCCACTCGCCGCGATCGACGGGCTTGCCGATTTTCGCCAGCTGCCGCCGGGCCTCAAACTCGGTGGCACGGAGAGCGTTTCCAAAGGCATCATCGCGCGCCACGGTCAGAGTTGAGTAGTCGCGCCAGCGTTCGGGATAGCCGATCTTGTCGGCAATGGCATGCAGTTTCTCCCGGGCCCGCACTCTGGTTTCAGGGCTCATCCAGTCCAGCGTGTCGAGATCCTGGTCCATGGCTGCTTCGATGTCGTGGACCATCTGAATGGTCGCCGCCTTGCTCGACGTTGGGAACTCCCTGGCTACGTAGACCTGGCCCACGGCTTCCCCCAGCGCGGCATCGGTCGCTTCGGAGCAACGCTTCCAGCGCGCCCGCTGCTCGGGCTGCCCGCTCAGCTTGCGGCCATTGAAGTCGAAAGCTTCGTCATCCAGGGCTTTAGGAAGGGCCCAACCGGGGATCGAGTGAATCAGTTGCCAGCGCAAATAAGCCTGAATGGTGGGCAGGTCAGTCGAGTCCAGCACCGCATTCAGACCCTGAAAGAACTCCTTGTGCGTGATGTTGAGTTCTGTGACCGGAGGCGCGCCGCTCGCGACCAGGAATCTCCTCCAATCAAAGGCCGGGGCCAGCTTGGAAAGCTCGTCCAGCGAGCTCATGTGATAGATCTTATTCGGATCGCGCTGCGAAGTGACATCGAGCGAGACTTTGGCCAGTGCAGTCTCGAGCTGCATGATGGCCGGAGCATCCTTGGCGGCCTGGCTCTCGGAGGCGCCCATCAGCTTCAGCATGTTGGTGATGTGCTGGACATATTGCTCGCGGAGTTTCACGTCCGCGGCTCCGGTGCGCAAGTAGTAGTCACGCTCGGGCAGACCAAGGCCGCCCTGGTCAACGACCGCGATCTGTTTGCGCGCATCCTTGAAGTCCTGTTGTTCGCCGAAGGAGAGGAAGGCATTCACTCCGATCAACTGGAAGTGGCCGAGCAGATCCGGCAGCTCATCTTTGCTCTTGAGCGCGGCGATGCGGTCCAGTTCGGGTTGCAAGGACTTGAGGCCGCGTTGATTAATGGCGTCCGTGTCCATGCACGCGGCGTAGTAGTCTCCGATCTTCTGTTCGTTGGGGGAACGGTCGGCGCCGCCCCCCGCGGTCCTGTCCAGCATTTCGTGCAGTTCGTGTTCGGTATATTCCGCCACCATGGTCCCGGTTCCAAAACCGGGGCGGTCGTTGGGGATGGGATGAAGCTTGCTGAAATTGCCGCAGGAATATTGAAAAAAGTCGATGCAGGGATCGGCCGTGGTGTCCATGACCTGCCTGTCGAAGCCGGGCATAAGCGCGGGAGCATTGTCAGTGGTGCTGGAAGTTTGCGCCAACAATGTGACGCTGAGGGCGAAGATGAAGGCGGATAACACTCCGAGACGGGTGACCAGTGGCATATTTGTCCTCTGTAGAAAATCTTACGCGACAGGAATCGCAAAAGTTCGCACCATTATTGTACGTGAGGAACAGAGGGCAGGATGCAACAGACCGGGGCTGTTTTGTTGCCACTTCCGCCGAGGCGCGGCTGTACGGGCGAGGGCGCCCGTCTCCACGCCCCTGGCTCGCCCAGTCACACCAGTCATTCCCCGCCCAGGCGAAATCTCAAGCCTCCACGGAAATTGAGCAGCAGCGCGGGATAGCCAACGACTTCGTTGTAGTGCTTGTTCAAAGCATTTTCCACGCTTACGTAGGCCGTCACCCGCGACGTGATCGCGTACCATCCCCCCATGTCGACGCGCGCGTACCCTGCGGCGTGGCGGATATCAAGACCAACGAAGTCGTCATCCGGCCGGCGCCCGACAAAACTCCCGCCCAGGTTGCTTCCCCAGCGATGCCCCAGATAGTTCAGCAGGAGGGTGCCTGAGTGCTTGGGCCGGCGCAGCAAGGGGGTACCTGCGGCCAGGATGGGATCACAAAAATTCGCCGGCGTGCACAGCGGCGCTTCCAGGTTCTGGGTGGACGTGTAGGTGTAGGCCGAGTTCAGCGTCATGCGGGAAGTAATCCTACCCTGAAACTCGAGCTCCGCGCCCTGCGCGAACGACTTGTCGACATTCACGTACTGGCCGACGAAAGTCATCTGGTTGAGGGCGTAGTCAATGCGGTCGAAGAACAGGTTGTTGAAGTAGGTGGCGATCAGCGCGTACCTTCCTCCCCACAGCCCCTGTTGCACGCCGGCTTCGAAACTGCGAGCCCGTTCCGGCTTGAGGCCGGGATTGGGAACGCTGAAGGGCGGGCCCGCGAATGTCTGGTCGAGGTTCGGTTCTTTGAATCCCGTCGCGTAGGTGAAGCGCAGGCTGGTTCCCGAAAAGACATTTCCCCCGCGCAGCGCCTGGAGGCTGAGCGCCACCCGCGGCAAACCGCTGTTCCCATAACTTCCAATGTGCTGGAAGCGCGCGGCCGCTACGACCGTCAGGCGTCCCAACACAAGCACCTGCTGCCCGTAGACGGCATGATTCAGCCTGAGTCCGTGAGTCAGCGTGGGATAAGGAGGGTTGGGATAATCGAGGTCGCCGATGAATGCATTCTCGTCTTCGAACTCGTAGCCGAAGGTAGTTTGCGCCCAGCTGCGCTCCTGGTAGTCACCCTGGTAGTCGAAGCCTGCACGATTGATGTAGGCGACGGCGTGAGTGAGGAAATCTCCCCGGTGCCCGGGATCGATAAAGGTATCCAGATTTTCTCTCCGGTGGCGGTGCTCGAACCCGGTGAAGCGATTCTGCCAGTGCGGCGTCGCCGAAATATCCAGCTGCACGCTGGCCAGCAGATTATTTTGCCGGGCCCGCTGGTCCGAGTCTGGAGGTTGCAGGGCGGCGCCGTTGAAATTCCACTCCCCGGGCACCCCGGTACGGCTGTTGGCGTGGCGTACGCGAACGCGGAGCAGGGCATGATCGTTGATCGAGAAACCGACATTGCCTCCCTGCAGCGAGTTGGAATAGTCGGCGTTGATGCCTTGGCCGCTGGTGTTGAACTGGTCGGCGAACAAGTTGTAGTCGAAGGGACCATGCGCCCCGGCCAAAGAGGCGTAGCCGTGCGCGGTATAGAGATTGCCGCCGTCGGCGCCGAATCGCAACTCGGGGGTTGCCGAGCTGCCGTTGCGTGTCCAAAGCTGCACCACGCTGGTCATGGCGTCGGAGCCGTACAGGGTGCTCTGAGCTCCGCGCAGAAACTCCAGGCGGTCGCTCTCCGCCAGAGGCACGGTGCCGAAGTCGAAGGTGCCGCCGGGTTCATTGACCGGAACTCCATCGACGATCACTTTGTTGTAGCGGGACTCCCCGCCGCGCACGAACAGCGATGTCAGCCCTCCGCGCTGTCCATTGGTAGCCACGATGGCTCCCGGCAAAAAGCGAAGCGCATCGCCCATCGCCACCGGATTCATGGTGACGATCTGCTCCGCGTTGAGTGTCTCCACATTGGCGCCAACTGCTTCGCCGGCGAAGGGTGTACGCGTGGCACTGACGGACACGACTTCTGAAGCGGGCGCCAATTGCAGCCGGACCGTGAGGGCTGGAGACTTACCCGGCAGAACGTCCAGGGATTCGACCGCGAATCCCGGGGCGAGAACGCGGACGGAGTAGGCGCTCCCCTCGAGGCCGCGAAACCAGACCGCGCCATCTGAGGTCGTGCGGCCCACCTGAAAAGATGTGGATTTGCCTTTGAGCAGAAGCTGGACTTGCGCCCCGGCGACCGCCGCCGATTGTGGATCAACGACTCTGATCTTGAGATCGGCCGCAACAGCCGACGCGAGCAGCAGAACAAGAGAAGCACAGAGATGAACGAAGCGCACAGACTCCTCCTTTTGCACGCGAAAAGGGTTGAGTGGAGGGTTCGCGCCGGTCTCCTGGCTTCGCGAGTCAGAGTTCACGGAACTCAACCGCCACAACCGGCCTTCCCGGGATCTCCCAGTGGCCGGCTGCAATTTCCTCGCTTACAGTTGCGCGGCAGCGCGGGATTCTCACCCGCTTCCCTCCCCGCCGGATCGGCGAGGATGCGCGAACCTAAAGATATCTTGAGAAAGAACAGGGTTACCGCGCCAAGAATCTAATTGCCCGAGGAATGGATGTCAATGGCAAAAGCCTCCGCCACAAAGGTCCCGAGCGCTCATAAAGCAGATCGTCACGATCCCTTCTTCACAAACATTTTTCTTTGATACAGGGGAAACCGCTTGCTGCCTACGTGTCGGACATTTTCTTCGGCAAACTTGCGCACCCGCTCGAGGGCGGCTTGCATCTCCTGATGGAACCGCGCCAGCCCTTCGTCTCCCGTCTGGGACGGCACGTGAAGATTGATCGCGACCCGCATCAAGGCACGCGAGAAGGGCCGGGGAATCATCAGCCGGTCCCAGGTATTCAACACCCAGGGATCCTCAAGCGCGATATAGAAAGGGGTGATGGGGGCGCCGGTAAGCTTGGCCAGCAGCACGGGGCCGGGTTTGGCCACGTAGCAAGGGCCGCGCGGACCGTCGATGGTGAAGGCGACGGTGAATCCTCTTTCGATCTCGCGTCGCTGAGCGAGCAGTCCGCTCACCGCGCCCCGGCTGCTCGATCCGCGGACCGCGACGAAGCCGAGTCTTTCGATGATGCGCGCGATGTATTCCCCATCAAAGCTGCGGCTGGTCAGCACCCGGAATTGCAAGTGGCGCCAGGCATAGGCAGCGGGAAATACGCAGCGATGCCAGAAGGGGCCGATCACCGGCGGAGTCTCGATGTTGTCCGGCGCGCCTTCTTCGTACGAGAGTGCGAAGCGTAGACTCGGACCAATCAGGCGGATGGCAAGAAATCCCGCCCAACTAATCAACCACAGCGCCAGCCTTTGGCGCAGGGTGTAAGGCTGCTCCGGCGTGCTGTCCCTTGCATCCTCGAGGACTGTGCCACTCACTCCGCTATTGTAGCGTTCATGCCGAAGCACGGCGGTGGTTGAAACCGAAAGAAGACTTCCCCCGTCTAACACTTTATGACGACCGAAGAACGGCCCGCATTCCTCGCTCCCAGCACGGGCGAGCGCCTCTTCAACCGCATGCTCGGAACTCTTGTCGGCCTCGGGCTGGCGCCTGGACACATGTTTCTGCTGGAAGTGCGGGGGCGCAAGTCGGGCCAGATTTATCGCACGCCGGTAGACCTGTTAGAGGTTGAAGGAAAGCAGTACCTGGTCGCGCCGCGGGGACGCACGCAGTGGGTGCGCAATGCAGAAGCGGCGGGAGAAATCGTCTTGAAGCGCGGCACCCAGCGCCGCCACTACCGCCTGCGCGCGGTCGCGGGCCAGGACCGGTTGCCCTATCTGAAAGCGTATCTCGACCGCTTTAAGACGGAAGTGCAGCGCTTCTTTCCCCTGCCGGCGGGCTCGCCCCCGCAGGCGTTCGCAGCAGTGGCGGAGAATTATCCCGTGTTCGAGCTGCTGCCCGCCTAGAGGGGCCTGGCGACTGGGTGGGGCTTGGCCTGGCGAATGCGCACCCTGCCACTGATCTTGCCGGAGGCCGCAGAGCAGCGGGCTGGAGAGGCGCCGTAGCGGAAGGAATGACGCAGATCTCCTCGCCGAACAACACGGTATTGCTCATCGGACGAGTGCTCGTCGAAAGGGACGGCGACCTGGCAACTGCTTACCGTCTCGCGGAGCAAGTCCGGCTTACGCCGCTCGAAAGCTGCCAGCGACGCAGTTTTTCAAACTAGAGGGTATGCAGGTATGCCAGCAGGTCCCGGACTTGTTGCTGGTTGAGGACCCGGCCGAACCCCGGCATCTTCGAGCGGCCGTAAAGCACGATATCGCTGATGCGGTCATCGTTGGCGGGCATCCCGCTGACCGGCAGATACTGCTTCAGAAACACGCCCTTCAGACTGGGGCCTTTCTTGTCCCGGCGCGAGTAGGGTTCGTGACAACGGTCGCAGTAGTTGTCGTAGACTTTGCGGCCGGCAGCCTGTGGCGGCGTGAGACCAAGTTCGGCGTCGCTTTTCCGGCGCTCCACGTCGCAGGCCGCAGAGCAGAGCAGCATCGCGAAAACCAAAAGTGTAGTGGAGACGCACTTCGAAGAGCAGAACTTTCCCCAAGATCGCATGCAAGCCTCGGACAGAAGCCTTTCGCTGGACGTACAATAACAGAGGCAAGCCATGCCCGTCGCAGTCAAGCGCGTCTACGAGAAGGCCGCGCGCCAAGATGGAACGCGCGTTTTGGTGGATCGCTTGTGGCCCAGGGGTTTGACAAAAGAGGCGGCGGCCGTTGACCGCTGGCTGAAGGATCTGGCTCCGTCTGATGAACTCCGCAAGTGGTTCCACGCGCAACCGAAGGGATGGGTAACATTCCGCAAGCGCTACCTGAAAGAGCTGGCCAGGCCCGGGGCAGCCGGCGCACTCCATGAGTTGTACGAACTCGCCAATGGGCGCAAGCACCTAACCTTGCTATTTGGTTCCCGCAACGAAGAACACAACAACGCCATGGTGCTGCGAGACCTGATCGAGGGGATGCGTAAACCTCCCACGGGCACCGGGCCGGGGCGTGCTGCCAGGCAGCGAAAAGTGCGACCGATGCCGCGGCGGTGAAACGGCCTGTTATTTTTCGGGCATGCTCTTTAATGGTTCTCTATCCCATCGAGCGCGACGGACCGACTGCGGGCATGATGCCGGCCTGGGAGGCGATTGAGCTGAAACAACGCGCGCCGGCGGAGGATTGGTGGCTGGTGGCGCAGCCGGATCATGCCGCCTTGTCGGGCGAGCTGGCCCGCCTCATCGATTCTCCTTTCTTTCCCCTGCTGGATGAGGCAGCCGTTCAGGCAATCGCCTTGCACGACGAAGGCTGGATCGAGTTTGATGCTTCGATCCCTCGGAACCGCAATCGGCCCATTTCGTTCCTCGAAGCTCCTGCGCCGGATTTTCTGGCGGCCTGGCGCGGGTCGATCGCAGTGGCCGAGCGGAATTCTGCCATCGGCGGGATGATGGTGAGCGGGCACTTCTGCCGCATTGCGCGCACAGGTCCGGGATCGGCGGATCAGTCTCTCATCGATGACTTCCTGGGCGAGGAAAAGGCGCGCCAGGAGCGGCTGTTACGCGAACATCCACGCGGGTCAGAAGTCCTCAACCTGCTGGTTGACGTGCTGCAATTCTGCGACTTGCTCTCGCTCTATCTCTGTTGTGGTTCACAGCGCGACATTGCATTTCCGCAAAGGTTCAGGGGACAGTCCGTTCGCCTGCGCTGGGAGGCTGAGCTTTGCCGGTTGGAGCCTGCGATTCTGGGAAAGGGCGCAAGCCTGGCGGTTCCGGCACGCAAGTTTTCCGACAGCAGACGCAGTCAAAGCATTCCCATCCTGGTCGGCTGACTATGGCTTGCGGTCACCGTCGGCGAGGATGTCCTCCACGATGCCATCAATCGTGTCAGTAACGCGTTTGGTGGAAACGTTCGAGTTGTTCGAAAGAATCGAGAAAGCGATCTGTTCACCGCGATCGGTGACGGCGTATCCCGAAAGCGTTTTCACTCCTCCGAGCGAGCCGGTCTTGGCGTAGACGCGTCCCTGCTCCGCGGGGTTCTTGAAGCGGCCAGCAAGAGAACCGTCGACCCCTGCCAGCGGAAGGGTCTCGCGAAAGCGCTTGGCCCAGGGCTGCAGGTTCGCGTAGCGCAAGAGCCGGATCACGGCGTCGGGCGTCACCAGGTTCTGGCGTGACAGTCCGGAGCCGTCGTAAAAAACATATTCATCGCGAGGAATGCCGACCTTGTTGAGGAATCCGGCAAGCACTTCCAGGCCACCTTCCACCGTGCCCGCACTGCCCTTTTCGCGTCCCAGCAGGCGCAGCAGAATTTCCGCGTGCAGGTTCTGGCTGACCTTGTTGATGACGCGCAGATCCTCGACCAGGGGCTTCGACTGGTAGCTGGCGAGCACCAGAGGCTTGGGTTGCATCACCCGGGCGGGCTCGTCTCCTCCGCGCGAAGGAGCAATGGCCGTCACGGCTACCGTAGGCAGGCTGGCCAGTTCCGCGTGTCGTGCACGCCGCTGGCCGTAAACCGCGATGCCCCGCTTCTCAAGCAGCTGGCGAAATAGAGCAGCGGCGAACTCGGCGGGGTCTTCGATGGCGAGCGCTTCGTTGGCGCCCGCATCGTCGAGCGGCATGTTGCCCCACAAGGTGAGAACGGTGGAGCCGGGCTCGCGGTTAATGTGGATGTCGCGCGTCGTGCCTGCGGGCGTAGTAATGATGCGATTGTCGATGTGGTAGTAGTCGGCAAACGGGCTGGTGCTGACGAAGGCGCGGTCGCCCGGGCGGTCCGCCGGCAAAACGTTGACGAAGATCACATTGTCGTTGATGGTCAGCGCCGAGACCGGGGCGCCGTCGGCCCACACCAGATCGTCCTGACTCCAGCCCTCGCCGTAGCGTTCGAAGGCGAAATAGGAATCATCGGCGACGATATCTCCGTCAATGTATTTCACGCCCTTTTGCACGAGGGCATCAGCCAGTTGTTCCAGCACTTGCATGGGGTGGTCATTGCGCTCGGTATGCAGCGAGTACGGCAGTTCGCGTCCCGAGAGGTTGGGATCGCCACGTCCCACCAGCACCAGATCTCCGGTCAGCCGCCCGTGCTTGTCGAGAGTCCCGGATGTTTCCA
Organism: Terriglobales bacterium; assembly: GCA_035262225.1. Classification (GTDB taxonomy): domain Bacteria; phylum Acidobacteriota; class Terriglobia; order Terriglobales; family Acidobacteriaceae; genus DATFTE01. Next base: position 68,180 of record DATFTE010000075.1, on the reverse strand, counting down.
CGGTAGTCTGGAAGGTGTACTGCGGACCGATGAGCGCGAGCGCAGCGGCCGTGGTGAACAGTTTCGTGTTCGAGGCGGGCGTGAACAGCTTGTCGGCGTTCAGCGCATAGAGAGTTTTCCCGGAGCGCAGAGAAACAACTTCGATCCCCCAAAAACCGCGGGCCAGATCGGGCTGGGAAAGCAGCGACTCGATGCTTTTCCCCATTGGCGTGTGGGTGGCGGCCTGTGCCTGGGTCAAAAGGAACAGGCAGAAAAGCGTCGCGAAATACGCGGGTTTTCGACCCATAGGCGTGCCTTGATTGTAGCATCCGCTCCAAGCCTGGCTGCGACGACAGGGTTTAGAATCGGCGCATGCGCGTGGTGTTTGACTGGAACCTGGGATCGCGATCGCTGGAGCTGGGCAAACGCACATTCATCATGGGAGTGGTCAACGTGACGCCCGATTCCTTTTCCGATGGAGGAATGCATTTGGATCGCGACCGGGCCGTCGATCATGCTCTGCAGCTGCTCGGCGATGGAGCGGACATCATTGATGTCGGAGGAGAATCCACCCGGCCCGGGGCCAGGGTCACGGCAGGCGAGTCCGCGGGGAAAGGCACGGGTTCCGCTGAGAGTGCGGTTTCCGAAAAGGAAGAATTAGAACGCGTCATTCCGGTCATCACCCAGCTGAAAAAGAAAAAGCCCGGCGCAGTCATTTCGGTCGACACCTACAAGGCCAGCGTGGCGCAAGCCGCGGTCGCTGCCGGAGCCGAGGTGGTTAATGACGTCAGCGGGTTTCGCTGGGACCCGCGGATGAAGAAGACCCTCGCCGATCTGAAATGCGGGGCGGTACTCATGCACATGCGCGGGCGGCCGGAGGACTGGCGAAGTTTGCCCCCGGTTTCCGATGTCGTCATGCTGGTGAAGCGCGAGCTGCGCGAGTGGGCCGACGCAGCTCTGATGGCGGGCATCAAGCGCGAGCGCGTCATGCTCGACCCGGGCTTCGGCTTCGGAAAGAGCTTTGAGCAGAATTATCCCCTGCTGAGGGGATTCGAGGAATTCCATCAGCTGCGTTATCCGCTCCTGGTGGGAGTTTCGCGAAAGTCGTTTCTGGGCCGGGCGCTGGAGCGGAATGGCAAGGATGCGGACGTGACCGATCGCTTATACGGAACCCTGGCGGCTGAGACCGCCGCGATTCTCAAGGGCGCGCACGTGATCCGGACTCATGATGTGCGGGCCTGCGCCGACGCGGCGCGGATCGCCGATCGGTTGGGATAAGTAAAACAGAAATTTGAGCCGTACGTCGCGCAACCAAGCCCGCGGGGCAGGTTCCGCTCCCTCGCGGTCAGTTGCTCCCCGTCCCGGCGGCGAGTCTGCTCTGCAGGTCCGCCTCCGGGAACCAGCGCCCCCGCAACATGACGCCATCCTGGCGAAAAATGTTATCCACATCGTCGAGCGGATTGGCGTCGAGCAACACCAGATCGGCGATCTTTCCGGGGGCGGCCGTACCTGCGTCCGGTTCCTTGCGAAAGACCGCGGGATTCGCGGTCGCCGCCTGTAACACTTCGAAACGGGTAAGGCCGGCGGAGAACATTTGCTCCATTTCGTCCTTCATGGCGAAACCGGCGATCTGGCAAGGCACGAAGTTGTCGGTACCGACGAGCAGCGGGACGCCCGCGTCGCGCAGTCCGCCGGTCAGTTTTTGCATGATGGAATACTGGGTGCGAAAGTAAGGGATTTTTTCGAGCGGCCAGCGCCTCACGTAAGGATTGTTGGGGGGATGCCAGTCGGCGACGGAGTCTGCGGGAAGATAGCGCATCTCCGGCCGCGCCAGCAACGCGTCGATATCGGCGACCTGAAAAATGATCTGGCGGAAGACTGAGAGCGTCGGGCTGACCCAGGTCCCCGCCTGTTTCGTCCTGGCGGCGACCTCCCGCACCATCCGGTCGATCTCAGCCGGATCGCCTGGCAGATCGCGGTGCAATTGAAAATAAGAGTAGAGATACTCCTCCGCGTGAACGATTAATGCCTGGTGGCCAGCGAGCGCCGCGTCAACCCCAAGATTGCTCGGCACATGCCCGACTACGCGTATCCCCTGCTGGCGCGCGCTTTCGACCAGCGCCCGGGGGGTCTCCGCGGGCAGATCGCCGTGTACTTTGACGAAGTCGTATCCCAGGCGCTTTTCCTCCAGCACCTCTTTCGTAACTTCTTCGGGCGTACGGAGTCCCTTTCGGCCGGGCAGCACCTGGTCGGGCATTTGAATAAACGGCCCCGTGGTGTAGAGCTTTGGCCCCAGTACGGTTCCACGGGCTAACTCGTCGCGCAAAGCGAGGATTGGGGGAGAGCCTTCCATGTTGACAGCAGTCGTGACCCCGTTGGCCAGAAGCAGCAGCAGAACCTGCGGTTCCAGCTTGCGGTCCCCGGCGCCGGCTTGCGAGTAGCCGTAGAAATGGATGTGAAAGTCGGTGAGGCCGGGGATGAGATAACGGCTGCGGCCGTCGATGATCGTGGCATCCGCGGAGGCTTCAGGCGGTCGGCGGGCGCTATTTCGACGATGCGGTCGCCGCGCACCAGCACTGTCTGGTGGGGAAGCAACCGCTCCGAGTCCATGGGCAGAACCGTGACATCGACAAACGCCGCAGTATCCGCCTGAAGGGGTGCGTCTGCGGCTGAACTCGAAATGGGCGGCACACCGAACCCCATGCACACAAAAAGCGCCAGCATTCTTCCATGTTTCATAGCGCCCCTCAGAAGGCCTTGGCGGAATCGAGAAGAATCGTGACCGGACCTTGGTTGACCAGTTCGACCTGCATCATTTCCTGGAACCGTCCCGTCTCGCACTTGAGACCGGCGGCACGAATGCGCGCCACAAAGTACTCGTAGAGTTCGCGAGCCCGCGCCGGCGGCGCCGCGGCGTCAAAGGACGGACGCTTGCCCCGCCGCACGTCCCCATAGAGCGTGAATTGCGAAACCACCAGGATCGCTCCGCCGGCATCAGCGACCGCCAGGTTCATCTTGCCGTTTTCGTCCTCGAAGATGCGCAGGCCCACGATCTTTTCCGCCAGATGTTGCGCGTCGGCCTCGGTGTCAGCTCGCGCGACGCCGAGAAGCACGAGGAGCCCGTCTGCGATCTTGCCCGTCAGCTCGCCGTTGACGCTGACTTGGGCGCGAGTGACACGTTGGATGACAGCGCGCATGGTGGCCTCGACTTTCACGCTATTTGGCGCCGGGTGGCACCCGCGACTCCTGCCCTGCCACCGCCAGCCAGCGGCCATCGCGATAGACATACACATCTGTGAAACGGACGCGGGCTTTAATGTTTCCCGCAGGATCGAGCAGGGTCGCCAGTCCGCGGATGTAAGCAAAGTCGCCATAGACATGTGGCGCCAGTTCGCTTAACCGGTTTATGCCCGGCTTGCGGCCAGGGATCGCGGCCAGAGTCTCGGCACGGTTATGCCGCTGACCATCGGGATCAACATCCTGAAACTCCTCGCCCAGAATGCAGCCCACCGCGTCCGCGTCATGGCGCGAGAGCGCCTCCGCCCAGTGTTGTTCGAGCTGAACCAAAGCCGAGCCTTCCTTCGGCTGATGGGTTGGGCAGCTGGCAGCGCAGCCTGTGGCCGCCAGGAACAGCCATGCTAACCATCCCGTGATTCTCACGTCTGAGTCCTTTGGTGTAGTGTGCGCGATCATCATACCGCTTCGGGACGTCGGAATTGATTGACCTCAGGCTCTGTTCCTCCTACAATCCGGGCTTTCCGCCTTTCATTTCTCGCTCTGCCATTGTCTACAAGGAGCTGGCCCCATGAGTCGTAACACGATAAGCGCCGCGGGATGGGTCTTGCTGGCGGTGCTGACGGCCATCGCCACCGCCCAGCAGGCAACGGTTCCGGCCGCGCACAACGAAGTGGTCATCCGCAATGCCACGGTCATGACCGTGACCCACGGCAATATTCCCAACGGCAGCGTTTACATCAAGGACGGGAAGATCGTCGCCTTCGGCGCCAATGTCAGCGCGCCCGCCAGCGCAACCGTAATCGATGCCGGCGGGAAATACCTGACTCCCGGCATCATCGACTCCCATTCCCACCTGGCGCTCGACAACGACGTCAACGAGGCCACCAGTCCCGTCACGCCGCACATGATGATGATTGACGCCTTCGACTACCAGGACAAGGCCATCTATCGTGCGCTGGCCGGTGGCGTGACCACTTCCCTTCTGCTGCATGGCTCGGCCAACGTGATCGGCGGCCAGGCCGTGGTGATCAAGCACAAGTACGGGGCCGAGCGCGACGCTATGCTGTTCCCGGGTGCGCCCCGCTCCATCAAGTTCGCCAGCGGCGAAAATCCCAAGCGCGTCTACGGCAGCCGCGACCAGTTGCCCTCCACCCGCATGGGCAACTTCGCAGTGCAGCGCGAAGCTTTCGTCCAGGCCCAGGAATATCGCCGCGACTGGGATGACTACGACGCCAAGGTCAAGAGAGGTGACAAGGACGCCAAACCGCCGAAGCGCGATCTGAAACTCGAAGCCCTGGCCGACGTGCTGCGCGGCAAGCTGCTGGTGCAGATTCACTGCTACCGCGCCGACGAACTGCTCACCGAAATGGCCATTGCCAACGAGTTCGGATACAAGGTGCGGGCCTTCCATCACGCCCTCGAGGCCTACAAGGTAGCCGACAAGATTGCCGCCAACGGAGTGGCCATCGCCACCTTTGCCGACTGGTGGGGATACAAGCGCGAAGCCTTCGACGCCATTCCCTGGAACGCGGTCCTTTCCATGCGAAAGGGCGTACGCGTGGCCATCAAGAGCGACTCCGATGACTTCGCCCGCCGCCTGAACCAGGAAGCGGCCAAAACCATGCGCTACGGCGGTGCCACCGAAGAAGAGGTGCTGAAGATGATCACCCTCAATCCCGCGTGGATCATCGGCGTCGACGATCGTGTGGGCTCAATCGATGTGGGTAAGGATGCCGATCTCGTGATCTGGGACGGCTATCCCCTGTCGAGCTACGGAGTGCCCAACAAGGTATTCATCGACGGAGACGTTTATTTTGACTGCTCGCTGCCGGGATACGGCATGCCGCGCTACGCAGGAGGACAGTAATGCAGGCCGGAAAACAGGTCGCTGGTCGTTGGTCGCTGGCCGCAGCTATCGCGCTGGTGGTTGGCTTGTCCTCGATATCGGTGTTTGCGCAGAGTAAGCCGGTGGCGCTGAAGGGCGGCAAGCTGCTCACCATCACGCACGGCACGATCGAGAACGGCGTGCTGGTGATGAGCGGGGGAAAGATTTCGGCGGTGGGAGCGGCCGGCTCCGTCAACATTCCCCCGGATGCGCAAGTCATCGATGTTACAGGCATGACGGTTTATCCAGGACTGATTGACTCCGAGACCGCCCTGGGGCTGACCGAGATTTCCGCTGAGCCGATGACGAATGATCTCGTCGAGCCGAGCGACAACATCACGCCCCACATGCACGTCTACGACGCGTTTCACGGGGAATCGGAATTGATTCCCGTCGCGCGGCTGAACGGCATCACCAACGCAATTGTGGCCCCCGCGAGCAGCAACACATTGCCGGGGCAGGATTCGTTCATTCAACTGGATGGCGCGTCCGCGGAGGAGATGCTGCTGATCAAAGACGTTGCCATGCCCGTGAATTTCACCGGCGAACAGCGGCGCAACGAATCCTGGGAAAAGCGCAAATTTCCCCAGACCCGCATGGGCATGGCGGCCCAGTTGCGCCAGACCTTCCTCGACGCCCAGGAGTATGAGCGCAGCCTGGCGGACTATGAAAAGAAGAAGAGCGAATTCGCCAACCCATCCGCCAGCGCCAGCGACAAAGACAAAAGCAAAGACAAGAAGCAGCCGCCCACACCTCCCAAACGCGATTTGAAGCTGGAGGCGTTGCTGCCCTATCTCGATGGCAAGAAGACGATCGTGCTGGCCGCCGAGGAAGCCAGCGATCTCGAAACGGCCGTCAATCTGGCCAATGAATTCCATCTCAAGTTCGTGCTCAATCGCATCAGCTACTCGCAGCCGGTGCTGAACTATGTGGCCAGCCTCAAAGTACCGGTTATCGTGGGCCCGATTTACACGACGCCCAAGCCGGATGCGCGCTTTGACGCGGTTTACAGTCTGCCGGCGCAACTCTACAAGCGGGGTGTGAAAGTCGCGCTTGCGTCCTTCGACGCCCACAACGTCCGCAACCTTCCTTATCAGGCCGGTTTCGCTACGGCCTTCGGCTTGCCTTACGACGAGGCGTTGAAAGCCGTCACTCTGAATCCGGCGGAAATCTGGGGCGTGGCCGACAGACTGGGATCGCTCGACTCCGGCAAGACCGCCAACGTGGTGGTCGCGAACGGCGATCCGCTCGACTTCAAGGCGGACGTGAAGCAGGTCTACATTGAAGGCCGGGCGGTCCCCATGACCAGCCGCCAGACGCGGCTGCGCGATCAGTATTCCAGCCGCTAACGGCTGTATCCCGGAACTGCCGGCGGCAGAGACACAGCTTCACCCGGTCTTGCCTGGCGTCGATCGGGACCCCTCGTGGGTCCGAAACGCATGCCGTCCGGCTGCGCGCCTCCGGGCGGCGGAAAATAGAAACCGGTGAGCCGATCGGGAAAAACTGCCCCCGTTTGACCGTGGCGCGCGCGAGCGGTTAGGATTCTTGCGGGAAATCCAGCGGACCCGGCGCGGGGCGTGTCCAGCGCAACCTTCCTTTACAGCAATTCGCAGGGGCCAGTACACTACGTGTTTCCCTTTTCATGTCCAGGAGGTGACATCCGATGGCTGGCGACAAGAAAGAAATGACCGAAAAAGTAAAGCAGATTATTTCCGAACAACTCGGGGTGGACGAGGGTGAAGTCACGGCAAGCGCCTCGTTCGTCGACGACCTCGGAGCCGACTCGCTCGACCAGGTGGAGCTGGTGATGGCGCTGGAAGAGGCCTTCGACCTGGAAATCTCCGACGAGGACGCGGAGAAAATTCGCACCGTTCAGGATGCGATCGACTACATCGACAAACATGCAAAAGTAAGCAAGTAACGGATCCACACGGTCCGGTTGTGACAGCCTCAAGGGCTGTCGATAATCAGTCCGGCGGGCTGCAGTCCGCCCTATACCAGCAGACGTGAGGTGAACATGGCAGCCGTTGATGAAAAAGTGAAGCAGATTATCGTGGAGCAACTGGGAGTGGACGAGGGCGAAGTGACTCCCAACGCCTCGTTCGTGGACGATTTGGGCGCTGACTCTCTGGATACTGTCGAGCTGGTGATGGCCTTCGAGGAGGGCTTTGAAATCGAGATCCCGGATGAGGACGCGGAGAAAATCCGCACCGTCCAGGACGCCATCGATTACATCGGGAAGCATGCGAAAGGCGGGAAGTAGTTGGGACGTCGGGTTGTAGTTACCGGTCTGGGCCTGATCTGCGCGGTGGGCAACACCACCCGCGAAGTCTGGCAGAATCTGCTCGCAGGCAAAAGCGGGGTGGGCCGGATTACTCAGTTCGGTGAGTTCGAAAAGATCGACGGCACCTGTTTTGACATAGCGCAGTTCTCCTGTCAGATTGCCGCCGAAGTCAAGGGCTTTGATCCCCTGAACTTCGTGGAGAAAAAAGAAGTCAAGAAGATGGGCCGCTTTATCCACTTCGCGGTGGCGGCGGCCGATGAAGCGGTCAAGATGTCGGGCCTGAAGATCACCCCGGAGAACGCCGAACGCGTGGGCGTGCATATCGGTTCCGGGATCGGCGGATTCGACATCATCGAGCACGAGCACACGGCACTGCTCAAAGGCGGTCCGCGCAAGATCTCTCCTTTCTTCATTCCCGCCGCCATCATCAATCTTGCCGCCGGACACGTTTCCATGCGGCACGGGGCCAAGGGTCCGAACGAAGCCACAGCCACCGCCTGCACCACCAGCGCCCATTCCATCGGCGATTCCTATCGCATCATTCAGCACAACGATGCCGACGTGATGATTGCCGGCGGATCGGAGGCTGCCATCACGCCCATGGGCGTGGGTGGATTTGCCGCCATGCGCGCGCTCTCCACCCGCAATGACGATCCCGAACATGCCAGCCGTCCCTGGGACCAGGACCGCGACGGCTTTGTGATCGGCGAAGGCGCCGGCATCCTCATTCTCGAGGAAGTGGAGCACGCCCGTCGGCGCGGCGCCACCATTCTCGCGGAACTTGCCGGCTATGGCATGAGTGGCGACGCCCACCACATGACCCAGCCCGCTCCGGAACACGAAGGCGGATTCCGGGTGATGCGGAACGCATTACGCGATGCCGGCGTCGGACCCGAGGTGGTGGGCTATGTGAATGCCCATGGCACCTCGACTCCCATCGGCGACACGCTCGAGGCGCACGCCATCCGCAACTGCTTCCAGCGCACCCTGCCCGTCAGTTCTACCAAATCCATGACCGGGCACCTGCTGGGCGGCGCCGGTGGCCTCGAAGCCGGTATCACCGTTCTGGCGCTGCGCGATCAGGTGCTTCCACCCACCATCAACCTGGAAAATCAGGATCCCGAGACCGCCGGCATGGACTTCGTGCCGAACCAGGCGCGCAAGGCGCAGGTCGAATATGCCATGTCGAATTCCTTCGGTTTTGGCGGGACCAACGGAGCCTTGCTCTTCCGCCGTTGGACGGAATAATCCTCGATTTTTCCTCTATTTGTGAGTGGCACAACGGTTGCCGGAATGGCTTCCTTCTGCAGGGCACCGAAAGTCTCTCCCCAGAGTATGGCTGGTAATAGCACTTCTGTACCCCGGTATTGTCCTTCTACGCCTTTGCCAAGCCCGGAATAGCAAGCCAGAATAAAGTTTCAAGGCAACCGTGACTATACCCATGGACAAAGGTTTAAGAACCCCGATCGCCCCCATCCCACCCACCCGCAAAGCCGCAGCCCGGGCTGCCTTGGTCGATATGAAGGAGCCCGCCATGTCGATTCTCTCCGAGTGTTTCCGCCAGTTTGGAGTGGAAACTGTGTGCTTGATCGGCAATGCGGCCGAGCGGTTCGCCAAAGAAAAATTCGAGGCGTGTGTGGTGAAGTTGACTCCTGACGCCGAAGCAGTGATGGAGTCGGCGCGCACTTCGGCCTCGAACAGCCGCATGGTGATCTATGGCCTGGGGGGCAGTGCGCAGGAGGCCATGAAGTTCTCGAAGTACGGCATCAACGCCATCTTCAACGAGCCGCTGGAGCGTCCGGCGGCGCTAAAACTGGTTCGCGCCACACAGATGCTGGTGCTGCACGAATTCCGCCGTTACGTGCGCATCCCGGTCATCACCGAAGTGCAAATCACTACGGGAAAGAACCACAAGCTCATAGGCACCAGCAACGAAATCAGTTCCGGCGGCATGTCGCTGCGTACGCAAGAGGAAGTGAGCCCCGGGCAGTCGCTCGAAGTGTCCTTTGCCTTGCTCACCCTGCCCCGCATCTGGGTAAGGGGCAACGTCACCTGGCGCAAACCCGCGACCAAGAATTTCGGGGTACGCTTCGATCCCCAGGACGCCCGGCGCATGAAAGTCAAAGAGTGGATCGACGCCTATCTCGAAAGCTAGGCCGTCGCCGGCGCTCGCCTTACCTGACCACCCGCATGTAAAATCGAAGCACCCATGGCAGGCGCGTCCCAGCTGATTCAGATCGAACTGGACCCACCCCTGCGCCAGCCCAAGCCCGAGTGGCTGCGGGCCAAGGCGCCGGTCGGCGAGAACTTCCATAACCTCAAGCAGTTGGCGCGCGGGCTGGGCCTGCACACGGTGTGCGAATCGGCCATGTGCCCAAACATCGGCGAATGCTGGACGCACCGCACGGCGACGTTCATGTTGCTGGGCGACATCTGCACCCGCCGCTGCGGTTTCTGCGCGGTTCCCAAGGGACGCCCGCAACCCATCGATGGGGACGAACCCCGGCGGGTGGCTGAAGCTGTGGCCACGCTGGGCCTGAAGCATGCGGTCGTGACCAGCGTGAACCGCGACGACGACAACCTGGGTGGGGCGCACATTTTCGCCGAGACCGTCCGCCAGATCCGCGAACGGGTCCCGGGCTGCTGGGTGGAAGTGCTGATTCCGGACTTCCAGGGACTGGATGAGGCCCTCAAAATCGTGCTCCACGCAAGGCCCGACGTTTTGAATCACAATACGGAAAGCGTTCCCCGGCTATATCGCGCCGTCCGCTCCGGCGCCCGCTACGAACGGACCCTCCGCCTGCTCGGGAACGCAAAAAAATTCTCTCCCGGCATGGTCACGAAATCTGGCGTGATGGTGGGACTGGGCGAGAGCTTCGAGGAATTAGTGCGGGTCTTCCGCGACCTCGGCGAACGCGGCGTCGACATCCTGACCATCGGCCAATATCTGCGGCCGTCGAAAGACCATCTCCCGATTGCGCGGTTCTACACGCCCGCTGAGTTCCAATCGTTAAGAACCGAGGCTCTGCGTTTTGGATTCCGCCACGTGGAGTCCGGCCCCCTGGTCCGTTCCAGCTATCATGCCCACGAGCAAGCCGAGGCCACCGGAACCAAGCGGCAGTAACGCCCGGGAAGCGACAGCCGCCGCGGCTATCCGCCAAGCAAAGCGGGCGACCAGCTCCGGCTGCGACCGACTGAAATGTAGAAACCAAAAAAAGACTGACCGCCGAGACACAGCGCAGGCTGGGTCTCTGCAGCATAGAAAGCCTCAGTGTTAAAAGCGCGGATTGATTTTGCTTGACCTGGCGGACACGACGAAACCGCGCCCCGCGCCTGGTTCTTTTTTCCTCGCCAGACTAGAATACCTTCACGCGGATGGTCAGGTATTTCTTGGGATTCTCTCGAACGGCCTTCACCAGCTCTCGGCTTTCGATCAGCAACTGGTCGGTATTGTTGAAGACCGAGGGGTCCTGCAGCAGCATTCCGATCGTGCCCTGCCCCGCCGCCATGCGATCGCTAAGATCAGAGAGCTTGTTCATCGTGTTCTGCAGTTTAGCGGCGAATTCCTGATCTTTTGCCAGCTTACCGAGCGCACCCTTGCCGGCGTTCACATCAGCCGTGAGCTGCTTCACGTTCGCGATGGTGTCATTGGCGTTGTTATAGAGGCTGGGGTCCTTCAGGAACTTTCCGGCTGAACCCTTGCCGGCGTTGATGTCGTCAATGATGAGGTTGAGCTTGTCGACAGTCGCGTTGGCCCTGTTGTAGAGCTCGTCGTTCGAGATCAGTTTGCCGATGGTGCCGTTGCCGGCGCTCACCTGGTTGACCAGGCCCTGAAATTCATTGACGGTCGAGGCCAAGCGGTCATAGAGCGTGGGATCGTAGATGAGTTTGCCGACCGAGCCCTGCCCGCTTTCCACGAACGCGATGATCCGGTCGACGCGCTTGAGCAGTGCATCCAGGTTCTGCAAGGTCCCCTGGCTGGCGCGCACCACGTCCTGAATATCGGGAGTATCGCGGGTCGCGAGGCGATCTCCGTTCCCGGCCTCGGGACCGGAAGCCTGCGAGCTGTCGATGTCGATGTAGGTTTCGCCCAGAACTCCCGCGGTTGACATCAGAGTAACCGAGTCCTTGCGGACGTTCGCATGATACTTGGTGCTGATCCTCATGGTCACTTCGACCGGAGTGAGCCTCTTGTCGGGTTCCGAGACGATGCGAATGGCCGACACATTACCGATGTCCACGCCGCTCAGCCGTACCGGGGCGCCGACACGCAGGCCGCCGGCGTTATCGAAGTAGGATTTCAGCACGATTTTGCGAGTAAAGAGGCCGCCGCCGCCGCTCATCAGCAGGATTAAGATTGCAAGAGTTACGCTGGCCGCGAGCACCGTGATTCCGACCTTCAGTTGCGACCACTTCAGCTGCTTCTGACTAGGCACGCATTCTCCCGGGCAGCATCATTCGTCCGTCGACCCTCGCGCGGTTGGATTCAGTCCGCAGGTGTTTGGGTGCATCATAGCAGAACGGGGTTAAACCTCGACGTGCGGCAAGTGTCCGCGTCGGCAACGGGCGAAGACGCAGGCTGCGGCACCCCGGGCCGTCGCTAACCTGGCGTCCGATCGGGGAGAGGCGGGTCAATCGAGGTTTCATGAGAAGCGCGGCCGAGCTGCAGATCCGACCGCGTCGCAGGCAGAGATCGCCCACTCGGGCCGGCTGAAAACGGGCGGCGGTAAGTCCGAGGTCTCTCTGGTGGGCGACGGATGCGACAGTCTCGAGAACCGTCAGCCTTCGAGGATCACCTGGGCAAAGGCCTGATGTTCGGTGTGAGTGAGAGAAAGGGCAATATTTTTTGTTCCCAGCCGCGCGGCGAATTCCGCGGCCTTGCCCTGGAAGGCGAGGGTGGGACGCCCACCCGGCTGGCGCCGCACTTCGATGTCCCGCCAGCGCACGCCGTGGTTCCACCCGGTACCCAACGCCTTCATGGCGGCCTCTTTGGCGGCAAAGCGGGCGGCATAACGCTCGGCGCGATTCACCTTCGAATCGCAATAGCGGATCTCGCCCTCGGTGAACACGCGCTTCAGGAAACGCTCGCCGAAGCGGGCGATGGAGCGGGCGATGCGGGGAACTTCAGCCATATCGATGCCGGTGCCGACAATCATGTGCCTATTGTCAATTTTCGATTGCTGATTGCCAAATGGCATGGGGCGACGCCGCCGGGTTGGGTCTTCAGTTGTCGCCCGGAGAAATCAGAGATTCAGAAAAGGGTATCGCCGCGATAGATGACATGGCCTTCGACCAGGCGCGCTTCAGGCATCAACTGGTGAGGTTTCGCCGGCCCTTTGCCGTCAATGTGGAAGACTTGGTGGCCGTGAGCCACGAGCCAGTCGGAGACCAGCATTCGGTGGCAGTGAAAATACACGCGCTCGGCGCACAGGTAGGCGGTGCGTGAGCGTTCCGCCAACTTCAAGAGTTCCTCGACTCCCTGTTCGAACTCCGCAGTCAGCATGTAGTCGGCGTAGTTGCGGAAGCTGTCATTGCGCAGGGCAACGTGGGGAGAGTCGTCGCGGGTCTTCTTGCGACGGCCGCCGAGCGCAGGCAGCCAGCGGTAGCTGATGCCTGTCCGGGCGAGCGCTTTCTCCAGCGACTCACGGTTGAAGTGCGGCAAGCGGCGCGACATGGGAAAGGAGCGGATGTCGACCAGGGTTTGGATTTCGTGCGCACGGAGGGTCTCGATGAAGTCGTCGAGCGTGCGCGTGGAATGGCCGATGGTGTAGAGCGGCACGGGATTGTTGACTCTTGATGGTTGATTTCTTTAAGACTCGATTTGCTTCAGAGCCGAGAGAATCAACTGGTCCTGCGCGGGAAACACGGTTCGCAGATCGAGCAGCACTCGACCCTGCTCGACACGCACGATGATTGGAGGACTCGAGTTGCGCAGGGCCTCGGACAGGTCATCCGCACTCCGGCCGTCGCAACTGAGCGCCAGCAGGCTGGTGGGCAACACGGCCGATGGAGCCGAGCCTCCACCGAGCAGCGAATCGCCATCCATGATTTCCACCGACCATCTTGCCGACCGAAGCTGAGCCGCGAGCTCTGCCCCCCGTTTTCGAATCTCATGTCTCGTCAGGCGCATCATGCGCAGGGCGGGAATCGCGTCGTGGTCCTGCTTCACGTAGGCGAGCAAAATGGCTTCGAGGGATGCGTAGATCAGCTTGTCGACGCGCAGGGCGCGGAACAGGGAATTGGAGCGCATGCGGGCGATAAGATCGGAGCGGCCGCTGAGAAGTCCGGCCTGGGGGCCGCCGAGCAGTTTGTCTCCGCTGTAGGTGACGACGTCCACGCCCGCTCGCAGGCTGTCGAGCACCCCCGGCTCGTTGTTGATTCCTGCCGCCCGCAGATCGACGAGAGCGCCGCTGCCCAAATCCTCCATGAGCGGAAGGTTGCGCCGGCGGGACAAGCTCACCAGCTCCTCGAGCGCAGGCTGTTCGGTGAAACCGGTGATCTCGAAATTGGAGCGATGCACACGCAGCAGCAGGCAGGTCTTTTCGTTGATGACCCGCTCGTAGTCCGCGATGCGTGTGCGATTGGTGGTGCCGACCTCGCGCAAGGTGGCGTTCGATTTCGTCATCACCTCGGGGATGCGAAACGAGCCACCAATTTCCACCAATTCTCCGCGGGAGACGATGACCTCTCCGCCTTCGGCCAGGGTGTTCAAAGCGAGTAGGACGGCGGCGGCATTGTTGTTGACGACGATGGTGGAGACGGGCGTTGGGGAGCTTTCCGCCAGCAATTTGTGGAGCAACCGGTCCACATGCAGATCGCGTTTCCCGCGTTGGCCGCTAACCAGATCGAATTCCAGATTGGAGTAGCTTGCGGCGGTCTCGCGCACATGATCGAGTGCGGCGGCCGACAATGGAGCCCGGCCCAGATTGGTGTGGAGAATCACGCCGGTGGCGTTGATGACCGGGCGGAGCGAGTAACCCAACGTCTGGCGCAGGCGCCGCTCGACGGCGGCGGGTAGACCGGCCACGGCAAGATCGACTGCGGCGGCCTCGAGGCGGCCGGCGGCGATTTCCTCGCGCAGGCGGGAGAGCACGGCGCGCGCGGCATCGGTGAGGGCGACGTGGCCTTCGCGGCCGGCCAGGCGCACGAGTTCAGGCTGATGCAACAGGTCATCCACGGACGGGAGCCGGCGATAGAGATCGGGATTGGAGACAGCTTTCACGTTCTGTGATTATGCCACGGGAAGCGGCTAGGGACCGGACTCGCGATCCATGGTTTCGATCGCATAACGGAAGCCGTCGGGTGAAACGTGCACTGGTCCCCGGAAGGGACTGTCAATGTCGGCGATGGCAACCAGAACCAGGGTCAGCAGGAAGCAGAGCAGCGATATCTGGACCGCGTGGAGTTTGAGGTTCTCTGCGCCAAACAGGCAGGTGGCTACCACGGTTACGATGGCTCCCACGATTAATACCGCCCAGAGAAGCGGTGGCAGGCGGCTGCGGTTTTGCAGCTCGCGGATACGGCGACGCTCGGTCAGGTTGCGCAGTTCCCCGGAAGGCTTGATCCACGCCGATCTGTTCCCCCGCGCTCTGCGGCTGGATCTGGCTGACTGCATCCCAGAGAGGGCGCGGGAGTCCGACGCCGATCTCCGCTCCCGTTCCCATCGCGCGCCATTCCCGGTCGACCACTTCGGTGGCGTAATCACGGGCCAGCTGTTGAATGTGGCCGCGTTCGGGTTGCGGCAGTGTCTTGGCGATGCGGAACACATTGACCAGGGAATTGGATTCCTGTTCGGCATTGCTCTCGGCGGCACGAAAGCTGGTCCAGACGTTAGAAAGCATGAAGGCAATCAACACCGCGTAGGTAGTGCCAATCACGCCAACGTTGGTGGCGGTGACATCGTTATGTCCGCGGCGAGAACTGGGCCGCCAGACCCACTGCAGCAGGTGAAGAAGCAACACGCCGCCGGCGATGCAAGCGACGATGACCATAGTATCGGCGAAATAAGTCTGCATAGCCCCGATCCAATGGGGCGAAGTGTAGAGCGGGGACTGACGGCTGCGCAATAGGAGGGCGGACGCGGCCCCTCACCGGGGTGATGGAAGCAAAAGACCCCGAGCATCGGGGAAGTGATGCCCGGATACGAATTTGGCTGAGCTAGCCCACCTCGACCAGGCCATAGCTACGCTGCCAGCGTGAGCGCATGTGGCGAAGGGCGCGATCAATTTCTTCTTTCGAGATTTCGGTGTTGGGTCCGGCCAGCACCGCCGCCGCTTCCCGCTTGGCGACCTCGAGCAGGTCGCGGTCGCGGATCAGGCTGGCTACCTGAAAGCTGGGCAGGCCCGCCTGGCGGGTACCGAAGAATTCCCCCGGGCCGCGCAGTTCGAGATCCAGTTCCGCGATCTGGAAGCCATCGGTGGTGCGAACCATTTCCTGGAGACGGCGCTCGCCGTCTTCCGAGACTTTGCTGCCGGTCATGAGAATGCAATAGGACTTGGCGGCGCCGCGGCCGATGCGACCGCGAAGCTGGTGCAGCTGGGCGAGGCCGAAACGTTCGGCATGTTCAATGACCATGAGGGTGGCGTTGGCGACATCGACGCCTACTTCGATCACCGTAGTCGATACAAGAATCTGCACTTCGCCCTTCTGGAACAGGCGCATGACCTGTTCCTTGAGATCGGGCTCCATGCGGCCATGAAGAACTCCCACCCGCAAGTCGGGGAAGACTTTGCCGCTCAACTCGCGGTACATCTTCATCGCGGCCTTGACTTCGGTCTCTTCGTTTTCTTCGATCACGGGATAGACAACATAGGTCTGATATCCGGCGACGGCCTGCTTGCGAACGAAATCCCACACCTCGGCGGAGCGGTCGTCGGAGACACGACGCGTGACAATGGGGGTGCGGCCGGGAGGCATCTCGTCGAGCACACTGATATCGAGGTCGCCATAGAGAGTCAGCGCCAGCGTACGCGGTATGGGCGTGGCGGTCATGACCAGGACGTCCGGCTCGCCAGGCGGGGTGCCGGCCCCGCCACCGTCATCGGCTGACTTTTTCATGAGCTTGAAGCGTTGCAAGACACCGAAGCGGTGCTGCTCGTCGACCACCACCAGCCCCAGCCGGGCGAACTCGACCCTCTGTTCGATCAGGGCATGCGTCCCGATCACCAGTTGGGCGTTGCCCTGGGCAATATGGCGGCGAATTTCGCGCTTGCGGTCGTCTTCCAGGGATCCGGTCAGGAGAACCATCCGGTACCCGGCGTTTTCCAGAATGCGGCGCGCGGAAAAGTAATGCTGCTGGGCGAGAATTTCGGTGGGCGCCATCAAGGCAACCTGATACCCGTTCTCAATGGCAATGACGGCTGCTTCAAAAGCGACGATCGTCTTGCCCGATCCGACATCCCCCTGCAGCAGACGCCGCATGGGGGCAGGCTTTTGCATGTCGGAGGCGATCTCTTTGAGCACACGCTTCTGCGCCTGGGTGGGGTGAAAGGGCAGAATCTTCTTGATGGCGTCCCGGACCCGGTTGTCGAGGCGAAACCCGATGCCGGTCTGCGCTTTCTGCTCGCGGCGTTTGAGTTCCAGGCCGAGTTCCACGAAAAACAGCTCTTCGAAGATCAGCCGAGTGTGTGCCGCCGTACGGAACGATTGCAGATCCTGCATGCTCTCGCCGGGCTCGGGCCAGTGGACCTTGCGTAAGGCCTCGAAGGTCGAAAGCAACGCCAGGCGACGCCGGACCGCGGCGGGAATGGCTTCGGGCAGGTCTGGAGTCAGATGTTCAATGGCGGTGCGGATAATCCGGCGAAACCAGCGCGAGGTGAGCCGTCCGTTGCCCGCCGACTCATAAATGGGAACAATGCGTCCGACTTCGAGGGACTCGCTGACTTTTCGGTCGACTGCTTCCTCTCCCTCGATGCCTTCGTCAAGGATTTCGAATTGCGGCTGGATGATCTGCAATTCGCCGCTGCGGTCGGTCTCCACCTTGCCGTAGAGGGCCACCATCTGTCCGGGCTTGAACTTGTCTTTGAGATACGCACCGTGAAACCACAGGCATTTGAGGCGCGTCCTGCCCTGGCTGGCAGTCATCTGAAAAATGGGCATTTTGCTGGTTCTGAACAGGCCGCAGTTACGCACCTCGGCGATGACCGTGGCCATTTCGCCCGGCCGGAGCTCGGCGATTCCCCGGGGATTCAGACGATCTTCATAACGGAAGGGGAGATAATGGAGAAGATCCGCGACGGTATGGATTCCTTTCGCCGACAGGATTTCCGCCAGGCGGGGGCCGATCCCTTTCACGTATTGCACAGAAGTGCCGGGTTCCAGCATCTCAAGAGGATGTTAGCAGGACGGCCCGGGTGGGGGCGTCTCACAGATGCGCCTTTTCGGAAGGACAGCGGTGTCTAAGACAGCGGTGGCCAATTTCGTGCACGCCCTGATTGCCGTTCTGGCCGGGAACGCAATTTATTTCCTGGTGATGCCCTACCTGCCCCTCCCGGCCCGTCATGTCGCTCCCCGCCTCGATCTCGGTTTGGTGGTGGACTTTTGGATTTGCCTGGTGGTGCTGGGAATCGTAAAGACCATGGCGCGGCGGCGGCGCCCCTCCAAATCACAGAGCCAGTAAGTCCCCCGGGGCGGCAGGTTACTTTCGGAACTTCGGTAACCAGCCTCTGCCCAGTTACAATCCGGAAATCTATGCAGAGGATCGCCTTTCTTTACGACGCGAGCCAGGCGGTGTTGTCCACCTTCGACTTGGACGAGGTGCTCGAGCAGATTCTGCTCGTCGCGGGCGACTATTTTCATCTGCAGAACGTGGCTATTCTGTTGCTAGAGAAGAAGACAAACGAACTTCACACCCGCTGCCAGATCGGATGGGACGAGGGCCGCGACCGGGACCGGATCCCGGTGGGGACTGGTCTGACGGGCTCGGCCGCGTTGCTCAAGCGTCCCGTGTATGCCCCCGACGTGAGCAAGGATCCGCGCTATCTCCCCTCCACCAAGAAAACTCGCTCCGAAGTAGCGATTCCGCTCATGGTGCGCAATGAAGTGGTCGGAGTTCTCGACTGCCAGAGCGAGAACCTGGACCACTTTCAGCCCGAGATGATCGACCTGCTCACCCTGTTCTCGACGCAGGCGTCGATGGCCTTGCAAAACGCCCGCTTGTATTCGCTGGAGAGGCGTCGGGCCCTGCAGCTGGAAGCCATCAACGCGATCGCTCAGCAGACTACCGCGGTGCTGGAGTTAAAGGAGCTGCTGGCGAAGGTCTGCTTGCTGATCCAGCATGCGTTTCAGGTTTCTCATGTTTCAGTCCTGCTGAAGGATGAAGACCAGGTGGTTCTGCGCGCGCATTTCGGAGAACTCACTCCTCTCATTCAGGAGGGCGGACGCCTGCCCGCGACCCAGGGTCTCTGGGGGCGGGCTCTCGAACAGGGGCACACGGTGGTGGAGAACAACGTAAACATTGTCGCCGACTATGTTGGGTTCTACGCGGAAACCCGCTCTCGCATGTGCATCCCTCTGGTCGCCTTTGGCCAGACGTTGGGCGTTCTGGTGCTCGATAGCCACAAGGAGGGTGCCTTCCATGCGCAGGATGTGCAACCGCTGGAGTCGGTCGCCGACATTTGCGCCACCGCCATCCAGAATGCGCACTACGTGGAGCGGGTAAAGCAACTGGCCTACCTGGACGGGTTAACCGGAATCTTCAACCGGCGTTATTTCGAGATGCGCATCGCCGAAGAAATCGAACGCGCGCGCCGCTTTGGGTCAGGCATGGCGGTCATCATGATCGACATCGATCAGTTCAAGCGGCTGAATGACGAGTTCGGACACCTGCTGGGAGACGAGGTGTTGCGCCAGGTTTCATCGCTCTTCCATCAGCAGCTGCGGAAAATCGATGTGGTTTGCCGCTACGGGGGGGAAGAGTTCGCGATTCTGCTGTCGCAGACGGATTCGCGCCACGCTCTGGGAGTGGCCGAGAAGCTGCGGAAGCTGGTCGGGGAGTGGCAGTTTCCCGGGGTCCCGCAAGCGGTCACCATCAGCGCGGGCGTGGCGGCGCTGCCGGATCACGGCGCTACCCGGGACGAACTGGTGAAGGCCGCCGATGCGGGTCTCTACGCCGCCAAGCAGGCGGGCCGCAATTGCGTTCGCCTTGCCTCGCAGCCGGGGCAAAGCAAGTCGCAAGGTGCCGGAGAGTAGCTCCCGGGAAATTTGGGAGATCAGTCCGCCAGGCTGCGGGAAAAGCGGGCGGAATGACAAATGATCGTTGCCGAAAAGCCGTGTGGCACGCTCGCGTCCGGGAGCGGTGGACTTTCCGCAGCCCGCTAGATTTCCGTCCAATCGCCGCGCAGTTCGTGACGCAGTTTTTCCTGCAAGCGCCGCTGCTGTTTACGCAACTCTTCCTGCATTTTTGCCGCATTTTTTCGCATCTCTTCCTGCTCGCGGCTAAGCTGTTTCTGGAGCCGTTCCATCTCCGGTTTTTCCCGCTCCAGTTCCCGGGTCGCGAGTTCCATGTCGGGTTTCGCCCTGGCGATTTCTTCTTCGGCGGCTAACAGCGCCCGGCGGGTTTCAGCATCGATCTCGGGGGTATCAAAGCTCTCCTCGTACAGCTCCGACCGCCGGCGGTTGGGCAGAGTGAGCGTCAGTGTCTGCTCGTGCTTGTCGCGAATCACGTTCACCGACACCGTATTGTCCTTGCGCGAATTGAGAGCATGGCTGAAATCACCGGCATCGGCGATGCGGTCTCCATTGACCCTGATAATCACATCGCCAGCGCGGAAGCCCGCCTTCTCGGCTGGCGTGCCCTTTTCCACCGAGCGAACCAGCACGCCTTCGCCGTTCTTAGTGCCAAAATAGTCGCCCAGTTGCGGCGTCAGGTTCTCGAGCAACAGGCCACTGCGCTGCGAGGAGTGCACCACCACGATGGAGACGGGCATGTCAAAGTTTTCCGGGATCGCGGGGACGGGCGGAATCGGCGGGATCTCGACGGTCGTAAAGTTCTTGCTGCCGGTGTATCCGAACGCCCTCCTGCGATCGCCCAGCTGCACCTTGACGGTCAGGGGCTGGCCGTTGCGGCTCAGTCCCATCGTTACCACCCGCCCCGGTGGGATCTCGCGGATCATGCGGCGAAGCTGCTCGACGCTTTCCACCTCGGTGCCGTTCAGGCTGAGAATGACGTCGTGCTCCTTGAGGCCTGCCTTCCCCGCGGGGGCATCCTGGTCCACCATGGTGACCTCGACGCCTTTCTCTTCTTTCAGCTTGAGAGTGCTCAGCCGGTCGCTGGTGACATCCCGCGTGTCCACACCCAGGTAAGATCCGCCGGACTCATCGCTGGAGAATCCGAACACCTCGCTCGAGGCGGTGGGCGCCGCCATCAGCCCGACGGCCAGCAGCGTTGAAAGCAACGTAGCAAGGATTATGTAACGCATGTGATCCCCCTCTCACCGGGCGCGGCGGAATGAGATGTCGCCCGTGGTGGTGCGCACCTTCAATACCGGGCCGCCGCCGTTCAGGTTTCCTTCGGCGGTGTAGGTCTTTGGACCGTAGTCACCGCCTTCGGCTGTAACTCGAATGTCAGGAAAATCCGAATGAATCGCGTGACCATTCGCCACCTCAATGGAGGCGCGGATGCTCAGACGAACGTCAGGGGCCAGATAAACAATGATGTCACCGGCCGAGGTTTCCAGGTGGGAGTCGCTGTGGTCCGCGCCGGCCGCGACAAACTTGGCGGTAATCGTACCCGCGCCCGTCTCGGCGCGTGCCGAGGGAACGCCGTTTAATTCGATGGATCCGCCGCCGCTCTCTGCCCGCACCGGGCCCCTGGCCGATGACAGACGGATGCTGCCACCGCCGGTTTCCATTTCCACCGGACCCGAGATATCTCCCAGTTCGATGTTGCCGCCCCCGGTGCTGACTCGTACCCCGCCGTCGGACTTCTCCAGGCGGATGCTGCCACCGCCAGTTTCGAGCGTGGCGCCCTGGGCGCCGAACATAACCGCCACGCTGCCCCCGCCGCTCTCCGCGTTGATTTTGCCTTTGGCAGATTGCACCTTAATGCTGCCGCCCCCGGTGTGGAGATTCACGTCGCTGCCGGCAGATCCGACCTCAATGCTTCCGCCTCCGGTTTCGGCGTTGATGACGCCGCCAATATCGTCGAGGCGAATGCTGCCCCCACCACTTTGCGAATCCACGCGTCCCGTCAGCCCGCTGACCGTAACGGTGCCGCCGTCGGTCTCGACCTTCACCGCGTCCATCGCTCGCGGAACGTTGATGACAAATTCCCCGGAAAAGCGATTGGGGTGCCCTCCCTGCCAGTCCGCCACCACCCAAGCCGTGTCTCCGCGAAGATACGCGCTGATCTTGTAACTGTCGAATTCCTGCCGGGCCTTTTCCTCAGATGAGGTATAAGCATGAGTGCGAATCACGTAACTGATGTTCTGCGAACCGCCTTCCACACGCACAGAGCCGACATCCACTTTCACCCGCAGATTCCTGGCCGGAGCCAGCGTGCCGGTGATTTCCTGAGCCCAGTTACCGCCTTCCCGGTAAACACGGGGCTGCTGCGCCATCGCCCAAGGCAATAGCGCCAGCAATGCCCCAACGACTTTCACGAGTTTC
This sequence comes from Terriglobales bacterium, assembly GCA_035262225.1. Lineage (GTDB taxonomy): Bacteria > Acidobacteriota > Terriglobia > Terriglobales > Acidobacteriaceae > DATFTE01. Next base: position 46,188 of record DATFTE010000075.1, on the reverse strand, counting down.
TTCAATGGGTCCTTCCGTTTCTTGCTTTCCTCAATTGGCCTTCGACTTCATTTCCTCGCGAGCCCGGCTGATTCCGACGCCTCGCTGGCACAGCGGTACGACCCCGTCGCTACGCGATGCTCAGCCACGACCTCGCAGACCTTGCCTGCGTCCACACTCTTTTAGTCAATCTCCGGCAACTGGGCCAGCACACTGCGGGCTTCCGACCGGATGTATTGGTTCTGATCGTTTTCCGCCAGACGTTTCAGCACGACGCGCACGCTGCTGTCGGCCTTGACCGGTTCGATCAGGCGCAAGGCTTCGGTCCGGACTCCGGGATTGGCGTCGTTCATCAGCGCCTCGAGCACCACGTCGCGCACGCGGACATCGTCTTTCACATACGGCCCCAGGCTGTCGATGGCCTTCAGGCGCACGCCCGGATTGGAATCGTAGCGCAAGGCGTAGATCAGAGCCTCACGCACGTGGCTGTCATTGGGAGTCTGGGTCAGCAGATCGACGGAATCCATGCGCACACCGGAGTTGTAATTGTTGCGGGCCGCAAACAGCAGCAATTGCTGAATGCGCTGGTCGTTGAGCGAACCTTGCGCTTCCTGGGTGGAAATCGTGTTGTATTTGATGATGACTTGGTCGGAACCGGGCTGTTGCGTGACCGACTGAATCCCGGCGATGCTGGCCTCGACGGGTGCGGCGGTGGCCCCAACCGCCAGGGGGGTGGTGGTACGGCTGTGCAGCATCTGGTAGGTGACGCCCACGCCCCCGCCGAATCCCACCATGAGAATGGCAGCGGCCAGCGCGGGCGAGAAGCGAATCTGATGCAGCCACGCCGCCGGATCGAACATGAGGCGCTGCCAGAAGCCGCCCTGCTGGGCGGTTTCGAGCGATTCCTGCAGGCGCATTCGCGAGGCGGCCAGCAGGTTGGGCGTCGGCTCTTCCACCGGAATCCGCGACATGGCGGCGTGGAGGTTGCGCGCCGCCTTCAGTTCCGTGGCGCACCCGGCGCAGCGCGCCACGTGCTGTTCCAGCTCATAACGGGCGTCGTCGGCCAGCTCGTTATAGATGTACAGCATGATGTTTTCTTGTACCCATTCGCATTTCATAATTGCACCCCTTCAACGGGGACTGATGTCGTGTTCATCGCATATCCGCCAGCGCGCCCCGCAACTTCTGGGTTGCGCGGAACAAAGTATTTTTCGCAGTCTCTTCGGTCGTATTCAGAATCTCGCCCACGGTGCGCAATTTTAGCCCGTGATAGTGCTTGAGTTCGAAAACCATGCGCTCGCGGGGAGTGAGTCGGTCGAGCGCGCTGTTGATGCGCGTGCCCAGCTCGCGGCGCATCAGGTCACGCTCGGGATTGGCCCCGGCGCGGCCATCGGGAACCTGGTCGAGCACATCGTAAGACTCACCTTCGGCGTCGGTCGCTACCGGCGCCTCTTCTTTGCGCACCTGCTTTTTTCGAAGATGGTCCAGGCACAAATTGGTCACGATGCGGTAGATCCAGGTGTAGAAAGAGCACTCGAAACGAAAATTTCCCACGCTCTTGTAGGCCTTCAGGAAGGCGTCCTGGTAAATGTCCTGGGCCTCGTGTTCCGATCCGGTGAGGTGCATGGCCAGGCGCAAAACCGCCTGGTCATAATGGCGGACCAACTCCTCGAAGGCAGCGCGGTTTCCGCGCTGTGCCTCGCGTACCAGCAACGTGTCATCGATACGCCCTAGACTATGCCCAGCCATCTCGCCCCGCGTTTTGGGGTTCTGGGTGCTGCCGCTTCGATCCGTCTCGCCGCCGTTTCCGCCGGGGACGGAACACTCGCCAACCGCAAAAGGGACCGCCCAAGCATCGGCCGGCATGATCACTATCCTCGCTCAACCCAGGGCCACACCGTGCATCCCGGGTTGCTTAGCTATGGACGTGGCAAATACCGAACCGTGAGCAGGAATTATAGGGGTTTGGCAGGATTCTTGCTCGGAAGCTGCAGGGCGATTGAGGAAGCAGACCTTTATGGAAATTGGAATCGCTGTCCGATTTCGGGAAAGTTGGCGGCCGACAACCTTCCGCCAGCTCAAGCGCGAAGCAGCCACTCCCGATGGTCCGCTGGGGTTACGTCCCGTGATTTCGGCCCAGTCGCGGAAGTCTTCGCTGAGGTTAATTTCTCGCGCAGCCGGAGGCAAGGCCTCGATCTCCGCGAGTTAGCGATCAAGCTCGAGCACGGCACCTTCCCAACCTTGCTTGTGCCTCAAACATCATGGACCTGCTTTCACTGCAATAACAGGCTGGCAGATTCGGGCGGCATCCACCTAAGTGATTGAAATGATTACAGAAAAACCTGCGCGGAGTGAGATCAGCCTGGCCAATCCGACGATCAGCATCATGCTACGCAGGGGGAAGCGCTCGCACCAGAGTGACGGGAGAGGAGAACTTCCGCGGACTGGACTCGAGAGAGCCGAAGCCCGGAAGCAAGTTCCGGGCCCGGGGAAATGGCGGGGGCGGCGGCTTACTCGACCGCCGTTTCCTTCTCGATGACAACCTTGAAATGCGCGGTGACGTCTTTGTGCAGTTTCAGGGGCACAGTGAATTCGCCGAGGGTCTTGAGCGGCTCGTGCAGCTGGATCTTGCGGCGGTCGATTTCGAATCCCTTCTTGCCGAGCGCCTCGGCGATGTCACCGGACGTGACCGAGCCAAAAAGCTGGTCATGCTCGCCGCTGCGACGCTGGAAGTTGACCGATACGCCATCAAACTGCTTGGCCAGGTCTTCCGCCTGCGACTTTTCCTTGGCCGAGCGGCGCACCGCGGCCGCCTTCATCTGCTCGATGACAGCTTTGTTACCGGCGGTGGCTTCGATGGCCAGCTTGCGGGGAAGCAGGAAATTGCGGCCGTAGCCCTCGGTGACCTTCACCACGTCGCCGCGCGAGCCCAGTTTGGCTACATCTTCTTTCAGAATGACTTCCATGGATGACTCCAATCAAAATTAGATCGCGGATCGCGGTAGCGGGTTCGAGCGATCCGCGACCCGCCACCTGCGAGCGGATTCTCTACGATGCTCTACCGGCAAAGGGCAGCAGCGCGATGTTGCGCGCCTGCTTGATGGCGACCGACAGGCGTCGCTGGTGCGGGGTGCAGACGCCAGTCAGGCGCCGCGGCACGATCTTGCCGCTTTCCGCCACAAACTGTCCCAGCGTGCGGTAGTCCTTGTAGTCAATGACGTCGATTTTCTCGACGCAGAACTTGCAGACTTTCTTGCGCCGGAAATATTTGCGGCCGCCCGGACCGCCTTCGCGGCCACCACCCGGACCGCCGCCGGGACGGGGGGGACGGCGATCGCCACCTGTGGGACGATCTCCCGAAGGACGATCGCCGGAAGGGCGATCTCCGCCCGAGGATTGTTCGCTCGCTACTCGTGTTTCGTCAGCCATAATTCTCCTTCGATCTTGTCGTTCGTCGTGGGTTGGTCGTTGGCCAGACGCGCAGGGTTGGTGTCGCGAACCAGCAATGACCAACGACCAACGACGGCAATACCTATGCCGTCACTGCGGCAGTTTCGCCGCCGGCTCCGGCAGCCGGAGCGGGCGCAGGAGTGACTTTCTTGCGCGCTTCCTTGACCTTGCGGATCTTCTCCAGGCGCTTCTGCTCTTCGTCGATGCGCACCGTGAGGAACTTGATCACCGGTTCGCTCACTCGCAGGCGGCGCTCCAGTTCGTGAATCAGCCCGCCGCTGCCTTCGAGGGTCAGCAGGATGTACACGCCATCATGGAACCGGCGCACCAGGTACGCCAGACGGCGCTTGCCCATCTTTTCGACGCTCTTCATTTGCCCGCCCGAACTGCTCACGACTGACTCCAGCGTCGAGATCAGTTTGTCCTGGTCCTCTTCGGTCATGTCGGGCCGGACGATAAACATCAGCTCATAAGTACGATTCATTCCACTCTCCAAATCTGGCCGCGGCAATTCGCGGCTACGGTTCCACGCCAGGCTTCCGGTTAAAGCGGTTCATCGCCTTGGCCGGGCCCTCTTTCACCATCACCTCTACCGCCTCGGCGGCAGTATCGAGCAGCTCGTCAATCATCTTGAGCTGCCCTTTGCGAAAGGGCGCGAGCAAATATTTGGCTCCGTCGCTCAGCTTCCGCTTCGGTTGAACCCCCAGGCGGACGCGCAGAAACTCCTGCGTGCCCAGCGCGCCGATCACCGATTCCATCCCGTTGTGTCCGGCGGAACCGCCGCGCTCCTTCACCCGGATCGCGCCCCAGGGCAGATCCAGCTCGTCGTAGATCACGATCAGCTCCGTTGCCGGATTGACCTGGTGCGCGGCGACCAGCTCGCGCACCGACATGCCGCTCAGGTTCATGTAAGTCTCTGGCTTGGCCAGAACCACCCGCTCTGAGCCAATCAGGACCCGCGCGGTCAGTGCCTGATGTTGCCGGTTCCTGACTTGCACTCCCCATTGATCGGCGAGGCGATCAATGGTCAGGAAGCCCAGGTTGTGCGGCGTGAACTGATATTCGATACCCGGATTGCCCAGTCCGACGATCAGTTTCACGCCTTGCTCATGTCCCCCGTCTGTGGAACCGCCGAGCTACGCTCGGCCTGGACGGGCGAGGGTGCCCGTTCCCACACGAGCAAACGTTACTTCTTTTCTTTCTTCTCGGCCTTCTCCGCAGGCGCTTCGGCAGGTTCCTCGCCTTCGGCCTCCTGCTTGCCCTTCTTGATGACCTCAGGCTCGGCCGGGGCTGCGGCTGCTTCAGCCGCTGCCGCTTCCGGCGTGGCCACGACTTCTTCCTTAATCGAGATGATGTGCGCCACCGGCTGGTTCTCGTCGCTCAGGAACTTGAGCTTCGCGCTGTGGGGAAGATCGGACACACGAATCACTTTGCCGAAGGTGAGGTCGGTCACATCGACTTCGACAGAGTCCGGAATGTCTCCCGGCAGGCACTCGACTTCCACTTCGCGCAGAATTTGCTCGAGAATGCCGCCTTCCTGCTTGACGCCGGCGGCCTCACCTTTCAGCACGATAGGCACAGCGACCTTCAGGCGCTGATCCATGGCGATGCGCTTGAGGTCGATGTGCAACAGCGAACCCTTGATCGGCTCATACTGCCAGTCGACGATCATGGCCTTGGTGCGTTCCCCGCCATTGAGGGTGAGATCAAAAATCGTGTTGTAGCCGGTTTTGGAGTGCAGGATGCGCTGCACCTGGCGGGGGTCGACCGCGACCGAAGTCGCCTCCGTGCCCGCGCCATAGAGGACTGCGGGAACCTTGCCCGCTTTGCGCACGCGGCGTGCATCGTTCTTGTTGCCGGGCGTGCGCGCCTGGGCTTCGAGAATGTTGCTTTCGGTTGCAATGGCCATAATTTTGATTCCTGTCTACAAAAACAATTTGCTGACGGACGCTTCTTCGTGAATCGCCTGGATCGCGCGTCCGATCAAACCGGCGACGGTACGTACCGTAATCTTCGGCTCTTGCCTGGCCGCCTCGGTGAGCGGGATGGTGTCGGTGACCACCACCTGACGGATGCAGGACTTGGCTATGTTTTCCACCGCCGGACCGGAAAACACCGGGTGTGAGCAGCAGGCATACACCTCGGTGGCGCCGTTCTCCATCAAGGCGGCGGCGGTCTTCACCAGCGTGCCCGCGGTATCGATCAGGTCATCGATCACCAGGCAGGTTCGGCCCTTGACATCGCCGATGACGTGCATGACCTCAGCAACGTTCATCTCCACGCGGCGTTTATCGACAATGGCCAGCGCGGAATCCATCTTTTTGGCGAAGAATCGCGCCCGCTCCACACCGCCCGCGTCGGGCGAAATAACCGTCAAGTTCGGCAGATTCAGTTTCTTGAAGTAGTCGACCAGCACCGGGGAGGCGAACAGCGGATCCACCGGGATGTTGAAGAAGCCCTGCAACTGCGCCGCGTGCGGATCGATCAGCAGGGCGCGATCGGCGCCGGCCGTGGTCAGCAGATCGGCCACCAGCTTGGCCGAGATCGGCGAACGCGGCTTGTCCTTGCGGTCCTGGCGGCCGTAGCCGTAGTAGGGAATCACCGCCGTGATGCGGCGCGCCGAGGCGCGCTTGAGCGCATCAATCATCAGCAGCAACTCCATCAGGTGCTCGTCCACCGGACGGCAGGTCGGCTGCAGCACGAATACGTCGGCGCCGCGCACGTTTTCCTGAATCTGCACGTAGGCTTCGCCGTCCTTGAAGCGTGTGACCAGGGCCTGGTTGCGAGTCAGACCGAGAAAGGCGCAGACATCATCCGCCAGCTTCTCGTTGGCCGTGCCGCAGAAGATCTTGAACTTGTCGTCTACGCGGGCCCGTTGCGGCTTGCGGTCGGTCTTTTCCTCCGCACCCACCTGAGCCTTCTTCTCCGTCGCTGTCGCAAGAGTTGCCATGTGTCGGTTCTCTGTTCTCAGTTCCCGGTTCTGGTTCGCTCCTTCAGGCCCATGCCTCGCGGGGAAACTGAGAACCGGAAACTGGGAACCGCTGTCCTGGCTGGGCCGCTAGGATTCGAACCTAGACAAAGTGCTCCAAAGGCACTTGACCTACCATTAGTCGACGGCCCAGTCGAATCATTTGATGGTTGATTTAGGGATGGTTGAATTGAAATCCAACTCAACACTGCAATTTTCAATCAACAATCAAAAATCAACAATCAAAAATTCTTTGCCAGTACTGACGCCGGGTCAGCGTGCTCGTGGCCGCCGCCGGGGTGCCGCGGCTCCGCAGCCAGGCGGCAGCCCGGACGGCCGTGGCCCGGGCACGGAACAGCCCGTAAACTGCCGATCCGGAGCCTGATAGCGAGGCATAGAAAGCCCCCTCGCGCTCCAGCACACGCTTCACCTCACGTAATTCGGGATGTTGCGGAAAGACGACCTGTTCGAAGTCGTTTTCAATCCCGGTACGGACGAGGTCGAGAAGCGGGGTCTCGGCCCGGCCCCTGCGCTCACTCCCAGGGACACCGGATGCACCACTCAGCCAGACGGAAATTCCACGGCTGAACTCATTCATTCTATCGGAGGGGGATAACTCCGTCAATTTGGTGTTGCCGACGTGGAGACGGGCCGCCGCGTCCGCCCCGGATCCTGGTCGAGAAGGGACAGATGTCGCCGTTTTGCCCGCATTCTCGCGCGCCGGCGCGCCCTCGCCCCCCATGAGCAGATCCCAGTCCGCAAACGCCGTGGGAGTCGAGACTCCGATCTCCGGTGTCGCCACCACGCAGGGCGTGGCCGGGAAATCGGGCAGGGGATAAACGTCTTCACCGCGGCCGACCCCCAGAATCGTTCCTCCCAAGAGGAACAACGGCAGATCTGATCCGACTTCGGCGGCGATGCGCAATTTCTCCCGGCCGGGAAGGTGTTTTTTCAGGGTTCGTTCCAGAGCGAGCAGAGTCGCAACCGCATTGGCGGAAGCGCCGCCCAGCCCGCCCTGCACCGGCAACTTCTTTTCAATGTCGATAGAGACTCGACCGGAAGCGCCGGTCGCGGCCATCGCCCGTTCGACAATCCGGTAACAGGTGTTGGTCGAATCGGTGGGAACCCGGGGATCGTTCGAGAGAATTTCGATCCCGCTGCCTCGGACCACGCGCACCCGGATCACATCATGCAGAGCGATGGTCTGGTAGACGGTCCGCAGCTCGTGAAAGCCGTCGGCGCGCAACCCGCCTATATGCAGGCCAAGGTTGATCTTGGCAAAGGACCGAACCGTGGTGGGCATGGAGGGATGATTGTAAATTCCGGCGGGCGACTTGCGGTTGATTTTTGGGCGGCGCAAGCCAAGGCTTACTTCTCGCCTCGGCGGGCCCCGAGTTCCTCCAATCTTTGGTAATGAAATCGGGGAATCTCCTCGGTGCCGGCGGCCCCTCATGCATGTTATCTTGAGGGCGATTTATTTGGCGTTCGCTCCCCGCCGGAGAAGCCCTTGTTCGCCGACTTTCTCATTCTCGCCCTGCTTCCGCTTGTGCTCTGGCCTCTGACTCTGGCCTTCCTGCTCAAAGGACGGTCGCAGAAACGGGCGGCGCGGACCTGGCCTGCGACCCGCGGTCTGGTGGATCGCGTGGATGTGCACTGGATGGTCGGGCGGGAGTGCTACTATGCGGCCCAGGTCGGCTATTCCTATCAGGTTGGCGGGCACCGCTACTCCGGCAGCCTGGCCAGCCGGTGTGCCAATGAAGACGCGGGAAGAAAATTCGTGGAAGGCCTAAAGGACAAGCCGGTGGTGGTGCGCTACCAGCCTAACCGGCCGGCGGAAAACGTGCTTTTCATCGACGAGAATCCCATGTTCAAGCGCGCCACGGCGGCGCTGCACCGTCCTTCCTTAAACTGACCGTCAGTTCCGACGTTTGTAATAGACCGCGAACTCGAATCCCGGGTTGGGCGGGAACAGCTCCGCCACTTTTCGCAGACGCTCCGCCATGGCACCGGGGGCCAGCAGCGGATAGTCGCGCTCGCGCAGGTCGTAGTAATCCACGTCGAGAAACAAGGACAACAGGTAGATTGAGATCGCGTCGGCAAAGGTCGCGGCGAAGTATTCGTTCGTGTGTTTTTCCGCATCGGAACCCGGCGCAGTCGCCAGTTTGCGCGTCTCCCAGGCATCGAGCGAGGTCTCGCCGCGCACGTTCGACTCCACCTGCTTCCACACCAGGTCGGCAAACGCCTGCGCCACGCCGGCCTTTTCCACCACCGCGTGGCCCACGTTGATATAGAACTCGAAGGCGATGGAGAACTTGTCATCCATCAGGCGGGTGGAGATAAAGACGCATTGCGAATCGCCGAGATCGAGATTGCGATGGCAAACGGCATTGTCGCTCAGCGACACGTCATAACGGTCCGCGATCACCGTATCCTCCCCGTGATTCACGGTCAGCGGGACGAAGTAATAGGCTTTTCGCCGCAGCGCGGCAGCCGCCGCGTCGGGTACGGCCGCAACCATGCGTTCCAGGTCGGTTTCCGAAATCGTGATTTCGCCTGACAGGGCGTAGCAAATGCCATTGGCAGCCTGCGAGACAGGGTTCTGGCGCACAACTTCCGCCGGGAGACGGGTGATGGGTGGCGCGGCCTGGGACATGCTCGTTATTCTAGCGCACCGCAAGGGAGAGCCCCTTGAAAAGGCGCCCTTCGCGTGCGGCGGTACAATCAGACCGTGAGTCCCAAAGTCAAAGCGACTCCCGTACCGCAACCGCGCTGGTACATGATACCGGTCCGTGTGCTGCTGGTGACGTTTCTGCTCACCCTGCTGGCGTTTGCCGTGAGCCTGTTGTTGGGCATTATCGGAGTCGTGATCGGCGCCCAACTGCGGCACGGCACACCTGATATGCAAGTCGCCTATCGCGATGTGGCCGCCCCGGTTGCCGCGGCCGTAAGCGCCATTGTGTTGGTCTCTTCCGTGTTCCTGGAAGTCCGCAACTACCGTCGAGCCAAAGTCTTAGCCGGAATCGAACGGGCGAGTTGAAAGCCAGCATTGAGGCAATGATGCGATGAGTCAATGTCTCAATGAATTCAATACAATGGGTTCCATGCGACCTCGCATCGCGATTCCTGTGCCGCACTCGGGCGATCCTGAATACGCGGAGCGCGCTCTCCCGCAGTATGAACGCGCGATTGCAATGGCCGGCGGTGAGCCAGTGCGCATCCCACTGGACCCTCCTCCTCCGGAAGTAATGAAGTTGATTGAGCGCTGTGATGCGGTGCTTCTTCCCGGGAGCAAGGCGGACGTCGACCCGTCAAAGTACGGCGCCTCGCGACATGCGGAGACCGCCGCCGCTGATGCCAGGCGCGACACCGTGGATGAGCTCCTGCTGCAGGACGCCTACAACATGCGCAAGCCGGTCTTGGGGATCTGTTACGGCCTGCAGACGCTGAACGTTTACCGCACCGGAACCCTGTTGCAGCATATCGAATCTCCCGTCAACCACGCCGCAGGCAGGAAAGTTCCAGTTGCGCATGCGGTGGAAATCGATCCCGGCTCGGTCCTCGGGGATATCGTCGCCGAGGCCTCCGGCAAGCTGGTGATTCCCGTGAATTCCAGCCACCACCAGGCGGCGGATGTCATCGGCGATGGTTTGCGCGCGGTGGCTCGTTCGCCGCAGGACAACATCGTCGAGGCCGTCGAGGGCACCTCGCCCGATCACTTTGTTCTCGCCGTGCAGTGGCATCCTGAACGCTCCGTGCACGATGACGAACCTTCGCGCGCGATCTTTCGCGCCCTCATCCAGGCGGCGCGTGCGCGACATCGGAAGCTGGTCGGAGAGTTCGAGGGACTGTAGGAAGTTGCGATGGTCGATTCTTGATTGACGATTGAAGGCCGGAAGACAGGCAACGCCTCTATTTCGTTCTTTTTCTCGGCGCCGGTTTCTTGATCCTCTCGAGCAGCACCGCGACCTGGGCCACAGCGGCGTCGTCGGTTCCCATGCCTTCGGGGGTTTTCGCCTTGATACCGACCGCGTCCTCCGCAACGGCCAGCAGGTCCGCGATCCGGGCGCGAATGGCCGCTGCGTGCGCACCGATCCTGGGAGCTGCCAGGATCAGCGTCGAATCGAGATTTGCCACCCGGTAGCCGGCGGCGTGCACGCGGTTCAGCGCTTCTGTCAGAAACACCACGGAGTCGGCCCCCTTCCATTGCGGGTCGGAGGGCGGAAACAAAGATCCAATGTCCGGTCCGGCAATGGCGCCCAGTAAAGCATCGGTGAGCGCGTGCAGCAACACGTCGCCATCGGAGTGTCCGCCCAACCCCCTGGGGTAAGGGATCTCTACGCCGCCGATCTTAAGCGGAATGCCGCGTTTGAACTCATGCGAGTCCCAGCCAAATCCGATGCGTGTGTCGAGCTTCAATTTCGTCCTTGGCCGCTGGTCGTTGGCTCGTACTCCGCCCCGTCGGGCTCGGGGGCGAGATGGCCGGCCGCCGACTAGCGACCGCCTTTCAGAAGAAATTCTGCCAGTTCCATGTCCCCGGGGGTCGTGATTTTGATATTGCGCGGCGAGCCCATGACGACCGCGACCTCGTGTCCGGAACGTTCGACCAGCGAGGCCTCATCGGTTCCGACAAAGCCGTCGGTTGCAGCCTCGTCGAAGGTTCTCTTCAGCAATCCAAAACGGAAGCCCTGGGGAGTTTGGGCCATCACCACGCGTTCGCGGGGGACGGTGGCGGTGATCAAGGCACCGTCGGCGGTTCGCTCCACCTGCTTGACGGTATCGGCGGCGGGCATGCCGGCGATTGCGGCGCCGTGCTTTTTCGCTCCTTCAATCACCTCTTTGATGATCTCCTCGGTGACAAAGGGGCGCACCGCGTCATGCACCAGCACGATGTCGTCGGGCGCAGCGGTCACCGCGGCCAGCGCGTTGGCCACGGACTGCTGGCGGTGTTCTCCTCCCACCACCAGCTGAATGCGCTTTTTCAAAACGTCTTTCGCTTCTTTTTCGAGACGCGCGCGAAATCCGCCAATCTCGCTTTCGCGCACGGCCACATAGATTTCGGAGATTTCCGGGCTGGCGGCAAACTTGCGCAGGGTGTGGATGAGGATCGGCGTGCCGCCCAGCTCGGTGAACTGTTTCGAGGGTGGAGGATTCTTGCTCTTCCCGCTGGGCACGGGCGCCATGCGCGTACCCAGTCCGGCGGCGGGAATAATGACGACGACCTTCATGGGGCGTCAAGTATACGAGCCCTATCGAGCAGAGTTCAAATCGGCCGCCCGGCGCCTGAGGTTCCCGGCGCCCCTGCGTATTCGCCGCCACAGAGTTAAAATCAAGCGGCGGAAGTTGCGGGTGCCGTGGTCCTTAAACCCGGCCTCATCCGGAGGAGCAATGGCGAACGATCCGGGCAACAAGGTGGAACAGCGTCCGAATCCGAACGAGAAGCTGGTCAAAGTTTTTGATACGGAACAGGAATCGGAAGCCTTGGTAGTGCACGGTTTGCTGGAATCGGCGGGGATCGACTCGGACATCACTTCGATCGATGCGCAGCAGGAGATCCTACCCGGGGTGGGCGGCACCGTGATCCTGGTGCGCGAGGAGGACGCCGACGAAGCGCGGCGCATGATTGAAGAATACCGCCAGGCGCCCGACCAGGAAAACACCGACGACGGCGAAGAACCCCAGCCCTGACCTTGGCCCGCAAACCACGGTTCCGGGCGAGGAAGCGCCTACCGCAGCAGATGAAACACGCTTTCGAGATGGTAGGTCTGGGGGAACAGATCCACCAGGTGCGCCTGTTCGACTCGATAGCCAGACTTGAGCAGGCCTCGAAGGTCGCGGGAGAGGGTAGCCGGATCGCATGATACGTAGGTCACGCGGGGTGCTCCCAGGCTGACCAGGCGTTGGACGACGCTATCCCCCAGCCCGCTGCGGGGCGGATCCACCACCACCAGATCGGGCTGCAGCTTGCCGGACACTTTCTCCAGGTACTGCTCCGCCGTGCCGCGAACCGCCTTCACGTTCGCCGGTGAATTCGATTGCAGGTCGGCGCCAGAAACCGGTGACGACTCGACCGCAATGACACGGTCAAATTTCCGGGATAGGACTGTGGAGAAAAGACCTACTCCAGCATAGAGATCAAGCGCAGTGTGTCCGGACCGGCCGGTGGTGACGAGGGTCACCAACTCGTCGGTCAAGTGGCGGTTGATTTGAAAAAACGCTCCCGCACTGACCCGATAAGAAGCCTGGCGCGTTTTGTAGGTAAGGCCCAACGGAGGACGGGCGCCCTCGCCCGCCCCTTGCGGCGCGCAGGTCGGCGGGCCCCGACGGGCCCTGGTCCCGGAAATATCGGGAAAGACCGCCACTCCGCAAACCTCGGGAACCAGGGTGCTTAAGCTTTGCCCCAACCGGCCGTCGCCTTCGCCATAGGTTTCAACCAGCAGCTGGGAATCATCCGCATTGGCAAAGAACTCAATCTCCTCCACGCCTTCGGCTCGGCCGATCTCCCACAGCTCTCGAATCGCCCGGTTAATCAAGGGCGAGCTTATGGGACATTCCTTGATCGGCATCAGCTCATGCGAATTCAGTTTGAAGTATCCAACCGTGAACCCGGGAGAAGCACGAAGTTGCAGCCGCGTGCGGTTGCGGTAGTTCCAGGGAAGAGATGCATGGACCTCGATATCCTCCAACTCCACCTTCGCCATGCGCCGCAGATTCTCCCGCAGAATATCGACTTTGATTTTCAGCTGATGCTCATATCCGGTGTGCTGGTAGTGGCAGCCCCCGCACCGGCCGAAATAGACGCAGGCGGGCGCGATCCTCGCGGGGGACGGTCCAAGGACGTTTTCGACTCGCGCCCGGGCAAAACCTTTTTTCTGCTCGACGAGCGAGGCCTCGACTCGCTCGCCGGGAAGTACGAATGGCAAGAAGACGGCTTTGCCCGGGCCGCGCTCATCGGCCGGCAGGCGCGCGAGGCCGTCGCCGCCATAGACGAGTTTTTCGATGGTAAGTTCCAAGCGTCGATTCTAAGCCGGACCAGCCTGGGGATGAGCGCCTGCCGGCGGGAGGCTATTCTTTCGCGGCTTGCTCTCGAACCTGGCGCAGCATCTTGTCGAGGTCGGCGCGGGAATAGTACCTGCCGGAGAAGACGACCGCGGCAATCTTGCGGGTGTTGCGGATGTCTGCGAGAGGGTTCGAATCGAGCAACACCAGGTCGGCGGCGTGATCGGCCTCGACCACCCCGTATTTGTCGAGTTTCACCATGAACAGGGTGGGATAGAGAGTGGCAGACTGCAGCGCCTGCGTGGCGGTGAATCCGATCCTCACCAGCCATTCGAGCTCATCGTGCAGACTGAACCCGGGAATGACATAAGGATCGGGAGCGTCGGTTCCGGCCAGGAATTGCACTCCGCTGCGGTGCATCGCGGTGGCGAGCTCGAGGTCGCGAACCGCTTCCGCTTTCACGCTGGCGTACTCCCCGGGCGAAAGGCGGTGGAGCAGGAGTTTCGGATCCCATTGTTCGCGGGCACTGCGGGGCACGTAGGCCAGGCGTGAATCGGCAGTGAAACGCGGGTCATCGAGCGCAGCCATGGTTTGCGACCAGACCAGCGTCGGCACCTGCCAGGTAGGGTGGTCGGAGAGCTGGAAGAAGAATTGTCGCGCCTTCGCCGGATCATAGGTCGCGATCGTCTGGAGGCGGAGTGCGGAGTAGGTCTGAAGGTCGTGATGCGCGAGAGCGCTGAGCCGCTGCTCGCGCAGAACCTGTTCCTGGGAAGAGCAAGCGAGCAGCACGCCTCCCAGCTGCTCGATGCTGCGCTCGGCGGAGAGCGCGGCTGAGCTCTCCAGTTCTGGGGCGCGAGCCGGCACACTCAGGCCGGTGGTCCCTCCCGCTATCGGCACATAGGAATCGCGCGGGGGATCGGAAAGGGCCTGCAGGGATTCCAGCTGACCGTTGTCCCCCGAACCCACGGGCGGTGACCTGTGGTCCTCGACGAAGACATGGGGGCCGGCAAGTTCTCCCTGCTCGAGGCGTTGCTGCCGCTCGGCGAGCAGCGCCGGGTCTCCACCCATGTCGCGAACCGCGGTGACGCCATTGGCCAGATAGAGCGGATAAATAACCTTTTCATCCCACAGCGTCCGGCGTTCGGCGGTGTGGGCATGCATGTCCCAAAGGCCGGGGATCAGATATTTACCGCTGGCATTGACCACGCGCATGCCCAGTCCCGCCGCGATCAGGCCGTAGCGCGCGACGGAACGGATGCGGCCCTGTTCGATCAGCACCGTCATGTTGTGCAGCACCTGACCCTGGCGGGTGTCGACGATGTTGACGTTGGTGAACAGCAGACTTTCCGGCAGCCTGGCTTGGGCCGAAACTAGGGTGGTGAGACCGAGAACCGCGGCCAGCAGACGCATGGACGACTCCCGAGCGGGGGAGAATGCTGCGAGCACTCTAGGGCGGGGCGGGCAGCGAGTCAAACAAATTAAGGAACTCCAGCTTTTTTTCCGCCGGCAGGAACGACGCTTCGAAGGAATTGCGCGCCAGTTCGCGGAGATGATCGTCTGCGAAGCCGAAAGACTCCTGCGCCAGCTGGTATTCGCGGGAAAGAGTTGTGGCGAACATCGCGGGATCGTCGCTGTTCAGGGTAATCATGAGTCCCTGATCGAAGTACTGGCGGACGGGGTGATCGGCCAGACTGCGGCAGCACCCGGTAAGCAGGTTGCTGGTGAGGCAGATTTCGACCGGAATCTGGCGGTGAGCGAGTTCTTCGACCAGTTCGGGATCTTGAATCGCGGTGAGTCCGTGACCGATGCGTTCGGCGCGCAGGTTGAGCGCGCCCCAGATGGAACCAGGGCCCGCGGTTTCTCCTGCATGAGCCGTCACGTGCAGGCCGTGATCGCGAGCGCAGGCGTAGATATCGCGGAAAAGTTCCGGCTCGGCTTTGCGCTCATCGCCTCCGATGCCGAAGGCGACCACGTTACGATCGCGATAACGGATGGCGAGATCGACGACCGGGCGAGCAGCGTCCGGGCCGAACTGGCGGACAGCGTCGAACATCCACAAGAGCGAGATGCCGAAGTCGCGGGCGCCGCGTTCGCGTCCGCGCTCGAGGCCTTCAAAGATCGAGTCGAAATCCTGCTTGCGCCACAGGTTGACGCCAACCGAGACGTAGACCTCGGCGTGCAGGACATTTTCCGCCTTGAGCTTCTCCATCAGGCGATAGGTGATGAGCTCGTAGTCAGCGGCAGTCTCGAGGTCTTCGGTGATGGTCTTGAAGGCCATCAGGAATCCGGTGAAGTCGGAGTAGCGGTAGATGGCTTCGACTTCTTCGAGCGTGCTGAGCTTGCCATGACTGGCGCGGAGTTCGAGGAGGGTGGGAGGGTCGATGGAGCCTTCGAGGTGAAGGTGAAGGTCGGCCTTGGGGAGGGGAAGCATTCCCTAGATTTTATCTCGCCACGCGCCTGGTCATTCCTCCTTCAAGCTGCCCCAGCAGGGCCCGGCTGGGAAGGAGAAATCCGGCAATGGACGGGCGGGGACGCCCGTCCTCTATCGCGCTAGCGCGGGCGGCAGAATTCGCTGTGGTGGCGGCTATAGAGTGAGTAGATTGTCAGCCCGATTGCAAGCCAGGCAAAAAATCGGAGCCATGTCAGGATCGGCAGCCCCATCATGAGCAGAGCGCAGAACAGGACGCTCAGCACAGGCGCAGCAATGCCAGCGGGTGCCCGGAATCCGCGATGGCGGCCGGGATCGCGGTAGCGCAGGATGATAACGCCAATCGAAACCAGCACAAACGCGAACAGGGTTCCGATATTTGAAAGATCAGCGAGTGTCCCGATATCCAGGATGCCCGCGGGAATGCCGACTACGAAGCCTGCAATCCAGGTGGCAGTGGAAGGCGTACGAAACTTCGGATGGACGCGGCCGAACAGGCGAGGCAGGAGGCCGTCGCGCGACATGGCGAACCAGACGCGGGCCTGTCCCAGCTGGAAGACCAGCAGCGACGAAATCATGCCCATCATGGCACCGAACAGGACACCCAGGCGTACCCAGTGCAGGCTGTGCGATCCGGTATCAAGAGTCAGTTTCTTGAGGCTGTTGACCACGGGAGCGGCATCGTCCAGGAGAGATTGCCAAGGCACAATTCCGGTCAAAACAACCGCCACTCCGATGTAAAGCAATGTACAGATCACCAGAGTCGCAATGATCCCTATCGGTAAATCGCGTTGTGGATTTTTCGCTTCTTCTGCTGCGGTGGAAACCGAGTCGAATCCGATGTAGGTAAAAAAAATGATGGAACCGCCGGTGAGAATCCCTGACCAGCCTTGCGGAGCGAAGGGGTGCCAGTTACTGGGATGCACGTAGTGCGTGGCGGCGATGATGAAGGCGAAGATCGCGGCAATTTTCAGAATGACCATGGTGTTGTTCGCCTCGGCCGATTCTCGAATCCCGCGCACCAGGATCACGGTCAGGATCATTACGATGAGGAACGCCGGGATGTTGAAGCCGAAGTGCAGTCCGGGTGCATAGAGCATGTTGCCTTTAAGATCGGTCAGCCCGGAAGGCAGATAGGCGGGGGATATCCAGCGCAACGCGGGATGCCAACCGAACCAGTCGAACATATCGACCAGATGGGCGGCGAAACCCACGCTGACGGCCATATTGCTGACCGCGTATTCAAGAATCAGATCCCAGCCGATGATCCAGGCGATCAGCTCGCCCATGGTCGCGTAGGTGTACGTGTACGCACTGCCGGCGATCGGAATCATCGAAGCCAATTCGGCATAACAGAGAGCGGTAAAACCGCACACAATCGCGACCAAAACGAGCGACAGGGCCAGCGCCGGACCTGCGCCCGGGCGTCCCACGGTTGCGGTGTGGCGAACCAGGTAGTCGAGGAGAGGCGCATTGAGGAAAGACGAGGTATCAAACTTTTGTCCCGCAATGGCGGTTCCCACCACGGTGAAGATGCCGGAACCGATCACGGCGCCGATGCCCAGGGCCGTGAGCGAAAGCGGGCCGAGAGTCTTCTTCAGGCGCCGATCCGGTTCCTCTGATTCGGAGATCAGCTTGTCGATGGATTTGCAGCAGAATAGCTGGCTGCCCGAGTTGGACGGCTCGGGGGATTTTGCCGGTGGTTGCGCGGCGACGGGTGGTTGTGCCAAAGGGCTCGGTCTCCTGACGATGAGAGGTGGCGGCCCGGGCGCGTGCCCGGGCCCTTAAGGGTTTAGCGTTTCGCCTGTCCGCGTGCCATCTTCTTGACTTTGCGCTTGGCCGAGCCGCGGGGTACGGTGCGCTTGCCAAGCGGCTTTTCCGCCTTGCGCTTCTTGCGGGCGGCGCGTTTGGCTTTCTTGCGTTCTTCTTTACTGAGTGATTTTGTATTGGCCATGAATGCGTCAGCTTTCCTTATTTGTAATGTATCCCGTCTGGCGGGATTTTTTTGTTCCCCTTCGGGGCTGAAACTCGCTTTGCTTGCGAACCCACGGCTTCGACCGTGGGCCTTGATGCTGCGTCGCTTCGCGGCGGGACG
Organism: Terriglobales bacterium; assembly: GCA_035262225.1. Classification (GTDB taxonomy): domain Bacteria; phylum Acidobacteriota; class Terriglobia; order Terriglobales; family Acidobacteriaceae; genus DATFTE01. The sequence goes on along the minus strand of DATFTE010000075.1, from coordinate 28,272 downwards.
CCGGGGGCGCCTCCCCGCACTTTCCATCCCACACAAACAGATTCCCGAAACTTGAAGCTGCTGTTACGCCCGCTCCAGCTGGGCGTACTTTTCCACCAGCTTCTTCAGACCGAAGCGAGGGAATTGTACCGTAATCTTGGCCTCTTCCCCATCTCCTTCGCGCTGATAGACAGTACCTTCGCCGTATTTGGGGTGGCGGACTTTCTGGCCGGGGCGGAATCCTTTCTTGCCTTTCGGCTCTTCGACCGGGAGTTTGGGCAGACTGAACTTCTTGCCCCTCGAGGCGAAGAACTCGGCGATGTTGTCGATGGAGTTGTAAGTCTTGGCCGGAGTTTGCGGCTTCTGCCGTCTGGGCTCGGTCCAATGAGCGCTCTGGTCTTCGTTCTCGTAGTCGTAGTGCAAGTCCAGAGCTTCGGGGCTTCGCCCCGACGGACGGGCGGGGGCGGCTGTCCCCGCACGCTTTCTTCTGGTTCCCAGTTCTTCGAGCAGGTGGGCGGGGACTTCTTCCAGGAAGCGCGATGGGGTGCTGGCCTCGGGGAGATCGGTTCCGTAGCGGCGGCGGTAGACGGCGCGGGTTAGGATGAGCGTATTCATGGCGCGGGTCATGCCGACGTAGCAAAGGCGGCGCTCTTCTTCGATATCGTCCGGCTCAAGGAAAGTGCGCGAATGCGGAAACAGGCCTTCTTCCAGCCCTGCGAGAAACACCACTGGAAACTCCAGGCCCTTGGCGGCGTGCAGGGTCATGAGCGTGATCTGGGCACGCTCGTCGTATCCGTCGGCGTCGGAGACCAGGGCGGCGTGATCGAGAAACTGGTCGAGGGTCTCGCCGCGGTCTTTCGAGTCCATGGCCGCGTTGACCAGTTCGCGGATGTTTTCGATGCGGGAGTAAGCCTCGGGCGTGTCTTCTTCCTCGAGCAGCTTGATGTATCCCGTGCGGTCGATGAGGAATTTCAGAAGCTCGGCGGTGTGGGCGGCTTCGCCGGGGATGCGGAAAGGCGGAGGGGTCTCGGCGGCCGAGTCGCCCACGGCCACATTCTCTGACTTCCCAAAATCAAACGATAGGGGATCGAAGAGCGTTTCGTCGCCTTCTTCTTCTGTTGCGGCGTCGGGCGGGACCGGCGGGGATGCCCCTCCTTCCTTAATTTCAGGGGAGGCAGGGGATGCAGTTTCATCCAGCCGCTCCACGAAGGTTCCGGCTTGCATGGCACGGGCGTCGTCGATCAGGTCGTGGAAGCTTTTGAGCGCGGCCAGCGCGCGCGGCGGCAGAAGCTGGCGCGTCAGGACTTCGCCGATCGCTGCCCAGAGAGACAATCCGGTTTCGAGCGCGACCCCTTCGATAGTCTCCATTGTGGTCTTGCCGATCCCGCGGGGGGGCGTGTTGATCACGCGCAAAAGAGAAATCGAGTCGTCGGGATTATGGATGACTTTCAGATACGAGATCAGGTCTTTGATTTCGGCGCGCTCGTAGAACGAGAAGCCTCCGACGACGTGGTACTTGAGTCCATACCGCCGCATGGCTTCTTCATACAGTCGCGACTGCGAGTTGGTGCGATAGAGCACGGCGGCATGCGGTTCTTCGCCGCGCTCGAGAGCCTCGCGCAGGTAGCGGGCAATGTGGTCGGCGGCGAACAGGGCCTCGTTCTCACCGTCAGGCGCTTCGTAATAACCGATTTTGGTGCCGCCCTGGCGCGAGGTCCAGAGATTCTTGCCCTTACGCTTGAGGTTGTTCGCCACCACGGCCGATGCGGCTTCCAGAATACTCTGCGTGGAGCGGTAGTTCTGCTCCAGGCGGATGATTTTGGCCTCGGGGAAATCCTGCTCGAACTCGAGAATGTTGCGGATATCGGCGCCGCGCCAGGAATAGATCGATTGATCTTCATCGCCCACGGCGCAGATGTTGTGCTTGGTGCCGGCGAGCATGCGCATGAGTTCGTACTGCGGACGATTGGTGTCCTGGTATTCATCGATCAGGATGTACTCGTAGCGGCGGTTGTAGTACTCCCGTACGGTGGAGACGGACTTCAGCAGGCGCACCGTCTCAAGCAGCAGGTCGTCGAAGTCGAGCGCGTTGGCACGGGCCAGTTCTTTCTTGTACTCGGCGTAGATGTGGGCCACGCGCTCGGCCTTGGGATCGTTGGAGTTGAGGTACACCTCCTGGGGATCGAGCATGTGGTTCTTGGCCCAGGAAATCTGGCCGAGCACGCCACGGGGCGTGATCTGCTTGTCGTCGATGCCCAGGCGTTTCATCACCGACTTGACGACTTGCTGCTGGTCGCTCTCGTCGTAGATGACGAACTGCCTGGTGTGTCCGATGGGGGGCTTGCCGGTCACGGCCGAGGGAATCTGCAGGGCTTCGATGTCACGGCGCAGGACGCGAACACAGAAAGAATGAAACGTCGAGATGACGGGTTTAGCGACCGACAGGCCTCCGGCGAGCTTGTCGACGCGCTCGACCATCTCGGCGGCGGCCTTGTTGGTAAATGTCATGGCCAGGATGGAGTCGGGACGAACTCCAATATGCTCAATCAGATGGGCGATGCGGTAGGTGATGACCCGGGTCTTGCCGCTGCCCGCGCCGGCCAGAATAAGGACAGGACCCTCGGTGGTCTCCACAGCCTCGCGCTGCTGCGGGTTGAGTTGGGAGAGAAAAGACAAAGCGGGAATTGCTCCGGTGATTTGATTTTACACGGAGGCAAAAGGGTTTCCGTTAGACGGAGGCGCCTTAGGGCCACGGCCGAAGCCTTGCCTTCCTCCGATCGCCCGGACTTCTGCCGCTTGATTCGGCGATGCAATGCGGGGGGAGCCTGGCTGCGCCCGCAACCGGGGCGGTTGCCCCTACCCGGTGTGTGCCGGGGCCCGGGCAGCTTTGCATTCTTCGCACGGGCAGACGTCGCGCAGGAATTGCCAGGAATAGATTCCCAGTTCGTGGCCGTCATTCCAGTGAAAGCGAATGGCATACTTCCCTACCGGAGCGGCTTCGGTGGGCTTGGCGGCCGGCTTGTACATGGGCAGCGTGCCGGGAGCTTGCCTGGGCGGATCGCCGGGACGGCGTCCTTGCTTCTGGCGTTCGTCGTCGCACAGCGCACAAGGACAGGCGTCGCGCAGAAAGACAAACGAATAGTGCGACTGGTGGCCGTCTTTCCACTCGATATCGAGGCCGGTGCCGGTGGTGACGTTCACCTTCACCGCCTTGGGATCTGCCGAGGGCGCCATCAATTTCAGTATCGCACAGACGAAAGGACGAATCTCATCGGGTGGAGGGCGGCACAGTGAAGATTCGCATCCTGGTTTTCGATGGCGCCGACGAACTGGATTTCGTCGCCCCTTGGGAGATTTTCCGGCGGGCGGCGCGGGTGCGGGAAGATGTCGATGTCACACTGGTCACCCTGGACCACCAGCCGGAAGTGAAAGCCGCAGCCGGGCTGCGCGTGATTCCCGATGCCGTGCTCGACGACGCGGTGGATGTGCTGGTGGTTCCCGGCGGCGGATATGTGGGCAGGGCGGCCAGAGGCGTTCGCGCGCAAATCGCCGACGGCAGGCTGCCTCGAAAAATTGCGGAACTCAAGCGCCGCGGAGCAATGCTTGCCGGAGTGTGTAGCGGCGCCATGATTCTGTCGGCGGCAGGCTTGCTCGATGGACGCGCGGCGGTCACGCATCATGACGCCCTGGCCGATCTGAGGAAAACGGCAGCGAACGTAATCGAGGCCCGGGTAGTGGACGATGGCGACATCGTTACGTGCGGCGGAGTCACGTCGTCGCTGGATCTGGCGTTGTGGCTGACTGAACGTTTTTGGGGAGCGGAGATCGCGACCCGGATTTCCGCCGACCTTGAATATACCCGCAGCCCTGATGTCTGCCTGGCTTGCCGCCTTAAGCTTTGATTGTTCTGCAACTTAGCTCTGCCTCACATTTTTCCCTTGACATCATGAACGTCATTATGTAATTTAACGTTGTTTAGTTAACAACGTTAAGTAAGGAGGCGTCGTTATGGGAGTGCGGGAGCGGCGGGCGCGCGAGAAGTCGGAGACCCGGGACAAGATCCTGGACGCAGCCCGCGAGCTGTTTATCAGCGAGGGCTACGAAGCAGTCTCCATGCGCAAGCTGGCCGAGAAGATCGAATATTCTCCGACTGCGATCTACGTCCACTTCGCCGACAAGGAAGAGCTGTTCCACGAGCTTTGTCAGGAAGACTTTGGCCGCCTGGCGGAAGTTTTTCAGAGTTCATCCATGCCGCTCGATCCGATTGAGCGGCTGCGTTTCATCGGCCAGACCTACGTGGATTTCGGCACGCGCTATCCCAACCACTACAAGCTGATGTTCATGACCGCGCATCCGGCGGAGGAGCTGAACGAGGAAGACAGCGAGATCAAGGGGAACCCCGAGGTCGATGCCTACGCCTTTTTGAAGCTCTCGGTCGAGCAGGCGATCGATGGCGGCCGGTTTGGTGAAGGGCTGAACGACGCCGAGCTGATTTCGCAGACGCTGTGGGCGGCGGTACACGGCGTGATCTCGCTGAACATCGCCAAGAGCCACGACCACTGGGTGGACTGGCGGCCGCTCGCGAAACGGACCAACCTGATGCTCGACACGGTGTTGCGCGGGCTGATCCGCGAGGAGCGATAGCTATGCCTCCGCTGGCGCGACGCAACCTGTTCCACGACAAGGTGCGGCTCACGGTCACGCTGACCGGCATCGTGTTTGCCGTAGTGCTGATCGTAGTGGAGCTGGGCCTGTTCGTAGGATTCACGCAAACCACTTCCAGCCTGATCGATCGCTCGGGCGCTGACTTGTGGGTGACATCCCTGCATGTCCCGTACGTGGAGTTGGGGGTGCCGTTCAGCGAGCGCAAGCTGTATCAGGTGCGGGCAGTGCCCGGAGTGGAAGCCGCGGAGAAAGTCGTTGTGCGCTGGACCGACTGGAAACGTCCCGACGGGCGGCAGGAGTCGGTACAGATTGTGGGCATGAATCCAGACACGGCGCTGGCCCAGCCCTGGAACCTGGTCGCCGGGAACGTTCAGGATCTGAAGCAGCCCGACGCCGTCATCATGGATGACATTTACAAGGGCAAGCTGGGCGTCAGCGGTGTGGGACAGGTCTTCGAGATTGGCCATCACCGCGCCCGGGTGGTGGGCTTCACTCACGGAATTCGCAGCTTCACTACGTCGCCGTACGTGTTCACCACCTTCAAGAAGGCGCAGACCTACGCCAACCTGGCGGATGACCAGACCATGTTCATCCTGGTGAAAGTCGCGCCCGGCGCGGATGTGAACCAGGTGCGCCAGGGGATTCTGGCGAATGTCCGCGATGTCGAAGCCTTCACCAGCCACGAATTCAGCCGCATGACCCAGTTCTACTGGATGTTTACTACCGGCGCCGGTGTCGCGGTGTTGCTGGCAGCAGCGTTGGGACTGGTGGTGGGCTTCGTGGTGGTGGCGCAGACGATTTATGCCACCACCATGGATCACCTGCGAGAGTTCGGCACGCTGAAAGCGATGGGCGCGCCCAACAGCTACGTCTACAAAGTCATCCTCACACAGGCGGCGATCAGCGCGGTGATCGGCTACTTCCTGGGGATGATGGTCAGCGTGTTCGTGGTGCACGCCAGCCAGGAGGGCGGTGCCGCGATCCTGCTCCCGCTTCCGATGGCGGTGGGGATTTTCTTTCTGACTCTATTGATGTGTACCGGCGCGGCTATGGTTTCCATCACCAAAGTCACGCGCCTCGATCCAGCCATGGTGTTCAAGAACTAGGGAGCGGAACATGAAGCCAGCGATTGCAGTGCGGGAACTGGTGAAAACCTATACCGAAGGCGCGTCCGTCGTTGCGGCCATTCGGGGAGTCGATCTCGACGTTTATCCGGGGGAGGTGGTCATGCTGGTGGGGCCCTCGGGCAGCGGAAAGACCACGCTGCTGTCGCTGATGGGATGCATTCTGTCGGCGACCTCGGGGAGCGTGCGCATTGCGGGGAAAGAAGTGGGCAAGCTGGGCGAGAAGGAATTGCCGCGGATCCGGTTGCAGCACATCGGCTTCGTGTTTCAAGGATTCAATCTGTTTCCCACGCTCACGGCCGGGGAAAACGTCGAACTGATGCTCGATTTGAAAGGCGTGCGCGGCGAGGCGGCACATGCGCGGGCGCGCGATCTGCTGGAACAGGTGGGGTTGGGCGAGAAGCATGCCAGCTTTCCGTCGGATTTGAGCGGCGGGCAGAAGCAGCGCGTAGCCGTCGCGCGGGCGCTGGCCGGCGATCCGGAGATTGTACTGGCGGATGAGCCGACCGCAGCGCTCGATTCCAAAACCGGAAGCAATGTCATGGAAATGATGCGGCGTCTGGCGCACGAACGCGGCCGGGCAGTGGCGGTGGTGACCCACGATTCGCGCGTCATGCGGTTTGCCGACCGCACGGTGCGGATCGAAGACGGGCTGATTGCCAAGAAGCGCCCGGAGTTCGCGCTGGGGTTGGCCGCGGGGGATGCGAGCCTGGCGGGACAGACGGCATAGAGTTCCTCCGGGCATCGCTTTCGCGATGCCGTTTAGCCACGCGTTTTCTAGAGCCTTTGGGCGCGGCGGTGAGCGGACTTCGGCACAGTTAAAACCGCGCCTGATACGAATCTTTAACCCGGATGTCAAGAGGTTTGCGGAGTACATCATGAAGAAAAAATACGCAGTGATCATCGCTTCCATTGCTTTTGTACTTACCCTGTCGCTGACCATGTATTCGCTGCGCGATCGATCGCCGAAGGGGGCGGCGGCTCCCGCGCAGACGCAGGCCCACGACAGCCTGGTGGCCGGTCCCGGACGGGTCGAGCCGTTGTCGGAAGACATCAAACTGGGATCGGAGCTGAGCGGCAAGCTGCGCTCGGTAAACGTCGAGGAAGGTGACCCGGTCCGAAAGGGGCAGATTCTGGCGGTGCTTGAGAACGACGATTACCTGGCCGAGGTCAAGTCCGCGGCCGCGCAGGTTGACGCGAAAGAAGCAACGCTGCGGAAGGTCGTCAACGGGGCGCGGAGGCAGGAGCGTTCGCAGGCGCTGTCGTCGGTGCACGAGGCCGAGGCAGTCATGAACAATGCCAAGGCCGAGGCGGAACGATACGAGAAGCTGTGGGCCTCAGGGGTAACTTCCCGGGAAGAGATGGAACGTTACCGGCGCGAGTACGATGTGGCGCAGGCGCAGTACAAGGAGGCGGTCGAGCATCATTCGCTGGTGGACGACCGCGCCCGCGAAGAGGACATTGCCTTCGCCCAGGCCGATCTCGAGCTGGCCAAAGCCAGCCTGGCCAACGCCCAGGCCAGATATGAAAAGACGCTGATCAAGTCGCCCATCGATGGCGTGGTGCTGCGCAAGCATCATCGCAGCGGCGAAAGCGTCTCGAACTCCTCGACCGTCCCCGATCCCATCCTCACCGTGGGCGACACCAAGGTAATTCGCGTGCGCATGGATGTCGATGAGACCGACGTCAACAAGGTTCACGTGGGACAGAAAGCCTACGTGACCGCCGACGCCTTCGGCAAACAGAAGTTCTGGGGTCACGTGGTGCGGGTGGGAGAACTGCTGGGGCCGAAGAACGTGCGCACGGATGAGCCGACCGAGCGCGTGGACATGAAGATTTTGGAAACGCTGGTCGAACTCGATCCCGGTGCACAGTTGCCCATGGGATTAAGGGTAGATGCGTACATCGTGGGGGGTGCGAGCGAAGTGGCCGAGGGACGAGCGCCGTAACTTGGCGAAAGCGCCTCAAGTCCTGTAAAATTGAAGTTTCGCGATTACGTCGGGAAGGAATCTGGATACGTCATGGCACAAGTTTGTGATGTCTGCGGCAAGAAGCCGCTGACCGGAAATACCATCAGCCACGCGCACAACGTGAGCCGCCGGCGCTGGAACGTCAATCTGCGCCCGGTGCACGCCAAGGTGAACGGCACCAACAAGCGCATCCGCGTTTGCACCAACTGCCTGCGCAGCGGCAAAGTCGTAAAAGCCTGAGCCTCGTTTTACGATTTGCGAACGGCGATTGACGAAGCTCATCTCGAACTTCGTCAATCGTAATCGTGGTTCGCACTTTCTACTTAATCCCCAGCAGCTCCACGTCGAAGATCAACGTCGAGTTGGGCGGGATGACCGGCGGGTAACCTCCCGGCCCATAGGCTAGATCGGGAGGAATGCGCAGTTGGCGCTTGCCACCTACCTTCATGCCCTGGATGCCTTCGTTCCACCCCTTGATGACAGGCGCGTTGCCGAGATGTTCAACGGTGAAGGGCTCGCCGCGGTCGACTGAGCTGTCGAATTTCTTTCCATTGGTGAGCCATCCGGTGTAGTGGACGGTGACGGTATCGCCCGCCTTGGCAGTGGCGCCGGCGCCCGGCTTCACATCCCAGTATTCCAGCCCCGAGGGGGTCTTGGTGGGCGCTCCCGTGACTTTGCTGGGGGCGGAATTGTCGGCGTGTTTGGCTTGTGCGATGAGGGCGGGGGCCATCAGCGCGAAGAGTGCCAGCGAAAGAGCAGCTTTAAGCATCGTGTCTCCAGAGTTTGCAACTTTCAATTGCCGATTCTAAATTGCACACGGGAAATTTGGAACGGAGGACGGGCGTCCTCGCCCTCCATCGATCATGACATCTTAGGCCAGCGCGATGACGTCGATTTCCACCAGCACGTCCTTCGGCAGGCGCGCGACTTCCACCGTCGAGCGGGCAGGAGGAGCCAAAGGAAAATAACGACCATAGACTTCGTTCATGGCGGCGAAGTCGTTCATGTTTTTCAGGAAGACGGTCGAGCGCACGACTTTCTCCAGACTGGTTCCCGCCGCCTTGAGAATCCCTGAAAGATTCTTCATCACCCGGTCGGTCTGAAACGCTACATCGCCGGTCAGCAGCGTGTTGGTCACCGGATCGAGGGCAACCTGGCCGGAGACGAATACGAAGCCGTTGGCCTTGATGGCCTGGGAATACGGCCCGATGGCCTGCGGGCCGTCATGAGTGGAAATCACTTCGCGCATGGACGCTCCAGTCGTCAGTCTTCAGTCCTCGGTCTCAGCGAAACCAACCCGACGATTAACTCAGATACGCGCGGCGTCCGTCAACGTCTCCGATCTTCGTTGACGACTGAAACTGACGACCGGCGCCTAGATTTTCTGCAGCCTCTGCACGTCGTGAACGCCGGGAATCTTGCGCACGCCCTGGATGATGTTCTCCAGGTGTTTCAAATCGGCGATATCGAGGATGATATCGATGTTGGCCTGCCCGTTGGAGGTGCGGGCTTCGATATTGCGGATGTTGGTCTTGCTGTCGCTGATGACGGCGGTAATCTGTTTCAGCATGCCGAAGCGGTCGTCGCAAAAGACCGTGAGTTTCACCGGATAGGCGCTGGGCGTGCTCTCGTCGCGGGCCCACTCCACGTCGATGCGGCGCTCGGGCTCATACATCAGGTTCACCACGTTAGGACAGTTGATGGCGTGCACCGCCACGCCCTTGCCGCGCGTGACGTAGCCGACCACGGACTCGCCGCGAATGGGATTACAGCAGCGGGCGCGGTAGACCAGCAGGTCTCCATGTCCCTTGACCTGGATCGCCTCGTTGCCGTGATCACCTCCGAAAACGCGGCGCACCACGCTGACGATCCCGGAGCTCTTGTCGGTTTCGGTATGGGGAACCTCTTCCGCTCCGGCAGGCGACAACTTCGCCAGCACCTGGCGCGCGGAATATTTCCCGTATCCGATACCCGCCATCAGATCATCCGCCTTGCCGAGACCGTAGTCGGAAGCAACGCGCCGCATGTCTTCGTCTTTGATGTCCTTGAGCACGACGCGATACTTGCGAGCCTCCTTTTCGATCAGCTTGCGCCCGATTTCAATCGCGCGCTCCCTCTGGTGGGTGTTGAGCCAATGCTTGATCTTGTTGCGAGCGCGTGACGACTTCACCACCGACAGCCAGTCGCGGCTGGGCTTGTGCCCGGGCTGGGTCAGGATCTCGACGATATCCCCGCTCTGCAGCTTGTAGCGCAGCGGCACCATACGCCCATTCACCTTCGCTCCCACACAGCTGTGCCCCACCTCGGTGTGCACGGAGTAGGCAAAGTCAATGGGCGAAGAGTCGCGCGGCAGCACCACCACTTTCCCTTTCGGAGTGAAGGTGTAGACCTCCTCGGGATAAAGATCAATCTTGAGCGTGGACAGGAATTCGTTGGGATCGGAAACGTCACGCTGCCACTCCACCACTTGGCGCAGCCAGGCCAGGCGCTGCTCATCCTGCGCCGAGACCGGACCGTCCTTGTATTTCCAGTGTGCCGCGATGCCTTCTTCCGCCATCTTGTGCATCTCTTCGGTGCGGATCTGCACTTCGAAGGGCGTTCCGTCCTCGGTGATCACCGAGGTGTGCAGCGACTGATAGAAGTTCGGCCGGGGCATGGCGATGAAGTCCTTGATCCGCCCCGGCACCGGCCGCCAGATGTTGTGGATGATGCCGAGCACCGCATAGCAATCCTGCAGCGATTGCGTGATCACCCGCATGGCGCACAGGTCATAGACCTGCTCCACGCTGATTCGCTGGCGCACCAGCTTTTTGTGAATACTGTACACGCGCTTGATGCGGCTCTCGACGCGCGCCGTGATGCCGGCTTCTTTCAGCTTGTCGCGCACCACCGATTCCACTTTCGCGAGGAAGGCCTCTCCCGCCTTGCGGCGCGCCTCGACGGAGTCATGCACCTGCTGGTAGCTGATGGGATCGACGTAACGAAAGCCAAGATCTTCCAGTTCGCCGCGGATTTTGCCCATCCCCAACCGGTGTGCGATCGGCGCATAGATGTCGAGCGTCTCGCGCGCGATCTTCTGCTGGCGCTCCGGCGGCAGATGCTCGAGCGTGCGCATGTTGTGCAGGCGGTCGGCCAGCTTGATGAGCACCACGCGGATGTCGTCCACCATGGCCAGCATCATTTTGCGCAGGTTTTCCGCCTGCTGCTCTTCGCGGGTGGCGAAGTCGATGGCGCTGATCTTGGTCACGCCTTCGACGATGTGGGCCACCTGCTCACCGAATTCCTTGCGGATGTCAACAATGGTGACCGAAGTGTCTTCGACCGAATCGTGCAACAGGCCGGCGGCGACCGCCACCGGATCCATCTTCATTTCCGCAAGAACCAGCGCCACCTCGAGCGGATGGACGAGATAAGGCTCTCCCGACGCGCGCGTCTGCCCGGTGTGAACCCTCTGGGAGTAGTCGTAAGCCTTGCGGATGATGGCCAGATCGTCACCGGGGCGGTTCGCCCGCATCTTCTTCATCAGCTCACGAAACTTGGTCATCGTGAGCGCGGTGGTCGCGATCTGTTCCCGCAGAGTCGCCATGACGGATTATAGCCTTCGGAGGTAGAGGAGGAACTCCCGGAAGCCGGTCCCGCGGGCAACTCCCTTGTATTCATTATAGCGGCGCGAACGCTCAGGAGGGTCCGCGCCTGCGCCGCAACCGCTCCCTATTACTCGCCGTTCCAAGCGACGCGAGGGAATCCGCATTCCGCCCGGTCGGGCAAAAATCGCAGCCCCCCTGCAGGAGGACACCCGAGGTGTGCTGTCCCTGCGTGGTCTACTTCATGCCGCTGAGGATGGAGCCCACGATGCCGCCCACGACTCCGCCTTCGGCGCGCTCCGCAGTGGGCGACGGCATGTACTCCATGAGCTTGTGCGCGAGCTTCGCGATGGGGAGGGTTTGCAGCCAGACTCGCCCCGGGCCGGTCAGGGCGGCCAGGAAGATGCCGTCACCGCCGAAGATCAGGTTGCGTATGCCAGGCACGGTCGTGATCTGAAATGACACGCTCGATTGGAACGCGCCCACGTGTCCGGGATGCACACGCAAGGTCTCACCGGGCTGGAGGTCTTTGGTGATCAGTTCGCCCGAAAGTTCCAGCCAGGCGGTACCCACGCCGGTCAGGTGCTGCAGCAGGAATCCGTCGCCGCCAAAAATTCCCGCTCCCAGCGATTGCTGAAAGCCGACGCCAATCTGGATTTGCGGCGTGGCGCACAGAAATCCGTGGCGATGAATCATGTATTCGCGTCCCGGGCCGACTTCGACGGGCACAATGTGTCCCGGAAGTTTCGTGGCAAAGGCCAGCTCGCCGGCCGCGCCGATAGCGCGATATTCCGTCATGAACAGAGTTCCGCCCCCGGCCACGCGCCTGAATGCTCCGAATAATCCGCCGCCGCCTCCGAGCTGCGTGTGGGTGTTCATCTGGATGGAACTGGTCATCCAGGAAAGTTCTCCCGCTTCGGAGATGATGGCGTCGTTGGGTTCAAGCGCGAATTCCAGAACCGGCATGGTGGTGCCGAGGATGCGACTCTGCATGAGTGACTCCGCAAATAGAGTTGGTAAGCATTCGGGCAATATTCCGCCCGCAAGACCAGGTCGAGTATACAAGCTGGAGGATCAGCGAATCGACCCCTGCAACCCGGTCGAAAAGTTTCGCTGCCGACAGTCCGAGAATAATTCGCCGGCCGGGCGCGCAACCTGCGGCCCTCTGCTACAGTGATCGGCGTCAGCGCCGGGAGCATTTGTGGATCACCCTCGCATCCTCGTCAGTGGAGTCTCCGGACCGATTGGCGCGGCCCTGTTGCCCTCACTGCGCCAGCGCGGGTATTCCGTGTGGCGGCTGGCGCGGACGACGACTGCGAGTGGCGACCAGATTCCGTGGGATCCCATGAAACCGCTGGCTCGAGAAGCGGTTTCCGGTTTTGATGCCGTGATTCATTTGGCCGGCGAAAGCATCGTCGGACGCTGGACCACCGCAAAGAAGAAGGCCATTCGTGACAGCCGGGCGCAGGGAACGCGGCATCTGGCCGAGGCGCTGGCGAGAACGCCACAGCCGCCGCGTGTGCTCGTCTCCGGTTCGGCCATCGGCTTCTACGGCGATCGCGGAGAAGAAATCCTGACCGAACAAAGCTCATCCGGAAGCGGCTTCCTCCCCGAAGTCTGCAGCGAGTGGGAGGCGGCAACCCATCCCGCGCGTGACGCTGGTATTCGCACCGTGAACATCCGCATCGGATTGGTGCTCAGTGCGATTGGCGGCGCCTTGCCGAGAATGCTCACGCCCTTCAAGCTCGGCGTGGGCGGCATCGTGGGAAACGGGCGACAGTGGTGGAGCTGGATTGCCGTGCAGGATGTCGTGGGAGCCATCCATCATACCGTCGACACCGATGTGCTACAGGGCCCCGTCAATCTGGTGTCCCCGAACGCTGCCACCAACGCCGGGTTTACCAAGGCACTGGCTGCCGTCCTGCACCGCCCGGCGGTCTTCCCGGTTCCCGCCTTGGCTGCCAAACTCGCCTTCGGCGAGATGGCGCAAGAGCTACTGCTCGCCAGCCAGCACGTCGAGCCCAAAAAGCTGCTTGGCAGCGGCTACGGATTTCAGAATGTGGAGCTCAGGGGAGCGCTGGCGAGTGTAATGGCGAGTTCCACAGCACCGTTGACCTCACGGCTATTCGGGCAGTGACAAGACGTTCGATCGGTCATGCGTCGTCGGCCATCAGGGTGCTTGGCCAATCAGTCAGGGGTCATCGCCGCCACCCCACTCCCGCCGCTGCTACCCCCGCGGCCGCCATCCTCGCTGTCACTGCCACTCAACCGACCAGGAGATGGGTATCCGGTCCCCGCCGGCAAACGGACCCGATTGCGTGCCTCCCGCATGGGCGACTTCCTTGTAGCCCATCGCCAGGCGGTCCGCCAACTCCACCAACGACGCTGGACAAAGACACGACTGTTATCCTGGCCATAAGTGTCTTGTTGGCAAATCCCAAATCTGTCGCCAGGTTATTAGTGTCGGGGCAAGCTGCAGTAACCTTTGCGTCGGAAAGATACAAATCACAACCTTGAGCGAGCAGTTCTGGCCCATGAGCACGGTCACGCGGGGCTATCCCAACGGATCGACAGCGGGCTCAAGTAAGTGAGTTTGAGTTACTGCAGGCGCCGATGCGGTCCGACTCCGAAGATGTGGAACCGAAAGTCTCAGGCTGAAAGTCTGGAGTCCGCGTCTGACGCGGGTTTTCCGCAAAACTTTACAAACTACCGGTTGTAGTAGCCAAGCCTTCCCGATTACAATTCCCAGCCTGCTTGAGGGCTGGTTCAATCGTGCCGTTTCGTGGGCTCAACTAATGTCCCGTGTAGAGGATAACCTTGAACCCTTTCCCCATCTCGGGGACGAAATCGGGAAAAGACTTTGAGCGATCCAACCCCGAGCCGTCCACGGAGCCTTGCTAACCACCTGCCGTCCCGACAGACGGAGAACACTTTGGCAGTCGGCCCGATTCGCCAAACGGAGAAACTGATGATTCGAAGATTGAGTTTGTCGTCGCCAACCATCCTCGCGCTGCTGTTGGCGTTGAACCTGGCCAGCTTCGCGCAATCGCAAGCCACCCTCACACGTCACACCCGCGATGCGGTTATGAACGGGCAGGCCGCTCTGATTAGCCACCTCCCCGGCAATCAGCAGATGGAACTTACGTTCCAACTGCCGCCTCGCAACGAAGCTGCTCTGCGGGCATTCCTGCAGGAAGTGCATGATCCGAGCAGCCCGAACTACCGTCACTTCCTGACCGTGGACGAGTTCACTCGGATGTATAGTCCGAGCGAAAACGACTACGAGAAATTGACCCAGTGGGTGCAGTCGAACAATTTCAAAGTAACCCAGGCCTCGCGCAACCACATGATTCTGCAGGCCACTGGATCGGCTGCCGATGTCGAGCGCGCTCTGCACGTCACCATGAACCTGTACCGTCATCCGACGGATAACCGCACTTTCTTCGCGCCTGATCGCGAGCCCAAGACCGACACACCGATGCAGCTCTACGCTATCGGAGGTCTGGACAACTTCTCCACGCCTCACGCCAACGTGGTGAAGCGAGATGAAAGTCAATCCAGGGTTCATCGCGAGGCCACCACGGGATCCTGCCCTGGGGCAGCCTTCTGCGGCAGCGACATGCGCGCCGCGTACTACGGTGGAACGGCGCTTGATGGAACGGGTCAGAGCGTGGGATTGTTTGAGTTCCAGGGCACCAATCTGTCCGATGTAACCCTCTATTATCAGAACGCTCACCAGACCAACACCGTGCCCATCAACCTGATCTCGGTAGACGGCGCGAGCACGCAGTGCAACCCGTCGAGCTGTGACGACACCGAGCCTACGCTTGATATCACTCAGGCGCTCGGCATGGCCCCCAAGCTCAATGCTGTAAACGTTTACATCGGAAAGGCCACCAATACAGTTCTCGACGATAAAGGCATTTTGACCGCCATGGCGACCGCGAATCCGCTCGATGCCAACTTGAGCTGTTCGTGGTCGTGGACTCCTACGGACAACACCACAGATGATCCCATTTTCATGGAGATGGCCGCACAGGGCCAGAACTTCTTCGTGGCCGCGGGCGATAGCGCAAAGTGGCCGGGGAATGGGTTCTACTGGCCGCAGGACGATCCGTTCATCGTGTCGGTGGGTGGAACCGATCTCACTACCACCGGCCCCGGTGGCGCTTGGGGTTCGGAAACCGGTTGGGCGGATAGCGGCGGCGGAATCTCGCCCGACAATTTCCCCATTCCTTCCTGGCAGACTGCGACGGCAGCGGGCTGCACCGATTGCTCAAAGACCGTTCGCAATGGCCCGGACGTCTCCGCCAATGCGAACTTCACGTTCTATGTCTGCGCGAACGGGAGCTGCACATCTAACTTTTTTGGTGGAACCAGCTTCGCCGCGCCGATGTGGGCGGGCTATCTGGCGCTGGCCAACCAGCAGGCCGTTGCCAACGGTCAATCTACGCTGGGTTTCATTAATCCCGCGCTGTACACCATTGGTTTGGGCAGCAGCTACAACGCAAACTTCCACGACATCACCAGTGGAAGCAACGGTTGGCCGGCCACCAAGGGCTTCGATCTGAACACTGGCTGGGGCAGTCCGAACGGCGCAACGCTGATCAACTCGCTGACCAGCGGTGGCGGTAGCGCGGACTTCACTATCAGCGCCAATCCGAACACCCTGACCATCAAGCGCGGCACTTCGGGAACGTCCACCATCACCACGACGATTTCCAATGGCTTCAATGCGTCCATTGCGCTGAGCGCCAACATCAAAGCTGCGAAGTTCAACCCCAGCACCATTCCGGCGCCGGGAGCGGGAACTTCCACCATGACCCTGACGGTGGGTTCGAACGTGAAAACGGGAACCCACAAGCTGACGGTCACTGGCACGGGTGGTGGTGTCACTCACACCACGACGATCACAGTCACGATTCAGTAAACTCAGCCCGCTTGCGGGGGCTCGCCCGGACCGCTGCCTGGATGACCGCGGCCGGGCGGTTTCTTTTGCGCAGAAAATAGTGGCGGACAGGCGTTCCCGCCTGTCCGCCGTAGGGCACGGCACTGGCTTCAGGCAAGGAAGCCCAAGCTGCACAGGAATCCGGGGTTCGTATCAGGGCGCCGCTTCAGCGGTGTAGTCGTGCTTCTATTCCCAGATGCCCCTTCAGGGGCGGAACCCCCGGGATACCCGAACCGGCAACGCCGCAAGCGTACCAACTGCATCCGCTCAACCGCGCGGTAGAAGCAGGGAGGGCACCGCTTCGAGTCACCCGCGCGCAAAATCTTGAGTATGGCGCGATTGTAGTCGCCCCTGACGGAACCTCGATTGGTTTTCGCGCTCACCGTTACTTGCGGGACGACGCTTTCTCCGCCGCCGGCGGTGCAACCGCCAGACGGCACTGATTCGCCTCGGCCCCGGCGTGGGGAAGCAGAGCCGCCCGCACGGCGCGCGTCCAGATCGCGTAGCCCGCCTCGGTCATGTGCAGATCGTCGGGCTCAAAAATATCCTTCGGCTTGCCATTCTCCATCATCGCCGGGACAACATCGATGTAGTGCAGATCCCTACGTTTTCCGGCGCGAGCCCGTACCGCCTCATTGACCTGGCTTTGCCGGGAGAACTGCGCAAAGCGTGACTTCGTAGGCTTGAGCGAGATGAAATAGACCGGGGTCGCGCCGAGTGCCAGCGTCTTTCGTCTCATGAATTCGTCAAAATCGGCCACTGCTCGTTCGACTGACTTTCCCCCGTCAATGTCGTTCTCACCGGCGTAAAAGACGATGGCCCGGGGACGATAAGGGGCAACGATCTGGTCGAACCAGCGGTTGACATCCTCGATGTGCGAGCCGCCGAAGCCTCGGTTGATTACGGGAATCGGCGCCATATCGGTGGCAAGACTGTCCTTCCATCGGACGATGCTCGATGAGCCGACGAACAGCACCTGACAAGGCGGAGGCGGCGCCGCTCGGTCCGATTCAACAAAGCGAGCGATCTCGGCGCTGAATGGTTCCTCCTGAGCAGGTGTTGGGGCTGGAATGCTCTGGGCCCCACGAGCGATCAACAACGCCAGGACCACAGCGCACAAAGCCAGGCGTCGAACCCAGCCGTTCTCTGGCGTAGCCATCCCAATCCGCATCCGACTTGGCGCGCGGGCGTTCTTGATGACCTGACTGAACATGCGTTCGATGTTAGGTGCGGCTGCAGAACAAGTCAACGAATGCAGGTAGTTGGCAGTGCGCCAACGGGACATGACATTGTCATGACCTGTCGGCTGCCCACACATCTGCGTTCCATGCGGAGGGCGGACCCGAATGCATCAGGAGGAGACGCAGCGTTACCGGCACCATCCAATCCGCTCATTGGCAAACTGGGGGGAACTCTGCTTGGACGACGTGACTTGGAACTGGAGTCAGAGGATCGGGGCCGGCGAGCTTGCTTCTCGAGCCCGTAGAACCCTGAAGACGTTCTCAACCACCCGGTCGCATCGCGGCGCCTGAAACTGAAACGACTGCGCAGTCGTGGCACCGACCAGGGCACAGAGCTCTTCCCGGAGGGCGGCGCGCGCCCGGTGCAGCCGGACCTTGACGTTGTCCGGGGTGAGGTTCAGACACTCCGCGGTTTCGTCGGTACTCATTTCTTCGATATCGCGCAACATCAGCACCATGCGGTACTCTTCCGGCAAGTTCAGAATTGCCTTCTCCAGTACGCCACGCAGTTCCCGATCGTAGATTTGCTGTTCCGGGCTGCGGCCAGCGGCCGCTACTTGCGTCATGCCGTTTGCTCTTGATCCTTCGGAACCGTCGAGCCCCTGAAAACGAGAACGACGACCGGCACGAGCCCAGGCTTCATGAATCGCAATCCGCGTCAGCCAGGTGGAAAACCGCGCGCGCCCCCCGAATTGAGCCAAATGCTGGTAGGCGCGCACGTACGCATCCTGCATCACGTCTTCCGCCTCCGCGTCGTCGTGCAGGATGGCGCGCGCGACACGATACAGCCGCTGGTTGTACCGGCGCATCAGCAGTTCATACAGGGGGGTCTCACCCGAGAGTACACGGGTAACAACTTCCTCATCCCGCCAGTCCTCCTGTCTCGCCTGCTCCTGGACGGTTGCGCCAGTCATTGAAGACTCCAGTCTAGAAAGGAATAAGCGCGCCTCGAGATAATTGAGCGCCATTTCCGCAAAAGGTTACAGCCGGACTGCGTCCAATTCTGCTTTTGACATTCTTTTGACATCTCCCGCTTCCACTTCTGTAACCTGCTCGACCCCACCGCGCTCGAAATGGCAGCGAGGCAGTCTCGGTAACTGAGTGACTTGGTTGCCGCTTGAACCATGCCTCCGCGGGAGGTTGACGTATGGATAGGCAAAAAATTCTGCTGGCTGGAGTGCTCGCTGCCTGCTGTGTCGTGCTCTTCGCGCAGCAGAACCGAACCTCCTCGACCTTCAATCCCATATCAGCGGGTGATACGAATGTTCCCAACAACGCCGTTCATGTGGTCGATCAAGGAAGACAGGTCTTTCGCTTTGCCACCTTCGACGACGAGTCGTTCTGGGGAGATCATTTGAAACTCCATCAGGCGATTGAAGGGGCAAAATTGGGCGGTGTCGGCGGCGGCGTGAGCCCCAAAACCGCGCTGGCGGTTGGACTCAAAGTGGACGTCGACGCTCTCCCCTCCTCCCTCATCGAGCAATTGAAACAGGGCAAAGTCGATCTTGATGACCCGGCCGTGACCCTCGCGCTTCTCAAGCTCAATTCCGTACTCGGTGTCACAGGATTCTTCAATGCTGATGGCAGCCTCAAGTCAATGGGCATACAGTGCGCGCTCTGTCACTCCACCGTCGACAATTCATTAGCCCCTGGCATTGGCCACCGTCTCGACGGGTGGGCCAACCGCGATCTCAACGTCGGCGCTATTGTGGCCCTCGCGCCCAATCTCCAGCCCTTCGCTGATCTGCTGGGTGTTGATCAGAACACGGTACGCGCGGTGCTCGAGAGCTGGGGACCGGGTCACTTCGATGCGGAGCTGGCGCTCGACGGAAAAGCGTTTCGGCCTGACGGCAAAACATCGGCCGTGCTGATTCCTCCCGCCTTCGGCCTCGCGGGAGTGAACCTTCACACCTGGACGGGCTGGGGTTCGGTGACTTATTGGAACGCATTTGTCGCAAATCTCGAAATGCACGGGAAAGGGACCTTCTTCGATCCGCGCCTGGACGATCCCACGCAGTTTCCCATAGCCGCTAAGGCGGGCTTCGGGCACGTGACCAATATTCCTGATGACATCACGCCTCTGCTGGCGGCACTCCATTTCTATCAGCTGGCGATCCCGGCACCGGCGCCTCCCAAAGGCAGTTTCGACGAAGACGCAGCTCAGCGCGGTCAGACGATCTTCAACGGAAAAGCCAGGTGCTCCAGTTGCCATGTTCCTCCTCTCTACACCGAGCCGGGATGGAATCTGCACACTCCACAGGAAGTTTGCGTTGACGGCTTTCAAGCCGAGCGCGCTCCTGACAAGCGGTACCGCACCTCGCCTCTCAACGGCTTGTGGACCCACACCAAGGGGGGCTTCTATCATGATGGCCGCTTTAACACTTTGCGGGAGGTTGTAAATCACTATGATAGTTGCCTGAGTTTGAGTCTGACGGATCAGGACACGACGGACCTGGTCGAATTTCTGAAGTCGCTGCCGCGGTCACAGAATAGACCGTAGCGAGGCTCCAGCAGGGATAGGAGGGATAAGTGATGATAAATTCGCAACTCCGCTCAAAATCCTCCCAAGGCTGACTGGAGGTTCCCAGAGCAATCCGCAAGTTATCGAGAGTCATACGGTAGAACCCGCATTGGTCCGCTGGAGCTCATCCACAATCAGGTTGGCAAACGGCTGGCGGAGATGTATGCTGATTTAGAAGTAGCAGGAAAGCCGGGTGCACTGACAACTCCTCTCCCCGCACCGGTTGATGTCGTTAAGCCAAATCTCAAACACTTAGAGCCTTGCGAGAATCCTATGTCCAGATGCAAAAGCTGCCAGGTGCTTCCGTGGTCTTTGCTTGTGGGATTCTTGGTGCTGGTGCCACTCGCCAATACCCAGGAATCCAAACCGCTGCTGCAGATGGAACATCTGCGGGCGGAATTGGAGACTGAGTCGAATGCGATGTCAAACGGACGGAACTCATACAATTCCGGCCTTAACGGCTCGGACCAGATGGACGTGCGGCAATATCCCAACTCCGCGACCTGTCTTGTCGTGTACGACGATGGCAAGTATTTCTTCGAGAAAAGAGATGAACATACTTTAGGACAACCCAAGGCTAAATCGGCCGCAGGGGTTTTGTCCGCGGATGATCTTCAGCATCTCAAGGCGATTCTCGACGACGAGGAACTCAAGAAGATCGTCATGCCCAAAGCGCTCGAGCTACCCTCCGATGCGCAAATTCTCAAGGAAGCCGACCGCCTGGATGTGCAGGTGGGCCGCGGCGCTGTCTCACAGCAGTTCAGCTTCATGAAAGAACGTGTGAAGACCGGGAACCCGACCTGGACGGGAGCTGCGTCGGGCAGCATGAGCGGACTGGATACTTTCTTAGACAACGGAGCACCCTACAAGAAGACAGTTGCCCCGCTTCTCAAATTTTTCGATGAAATGGGAAAGAAGAATAAATTGCACGAGTCGAAACCGCAATACTGCCAATGAATGAGCGGGCTGTCAGGCGGACAACGAGTCAGGTGCAACGGATGAAGCTTCCGATGACCATTATTTCCTTCCTGCTGGGGATGAGCCTGGTGGCCGGCGCCGGCACGAACGAAGCCACAAAGGGGGCAGCTCTGCGTCTGCTCTTCTCGGAGGTGCAGCCGGGCGTGCTGGGCAGCGAGCAGTATTGCATGTTGGTCTTCGACGACCACCATTTCCACGCGGAACAAGCACATCGCAAAAGGGGAAAAGACGAGGATCGCAAAGTCTATCAAGGGCAACTCTCAGACCCCGACTGGAACGCCCTTAACGCCATTCTTGATGCCAAGCCATTCCGCGAACTACACGTGCCGCGGAGCATGCAGGCCCTGGTCGTCCAGGATCCGCATCCTTACACAATCAGTGTGTCGCGCGCGGGTGGATTCCAGAACATGGAGTTCCTGACGAAAGAGAGCCTCAAGCCCTACGAGCCCCAGCTGAAGCCTTTGCTGCAATGGTGGAAATCGTCGCGCAACTTCCACCGGGACGAATCGAATGCCGGCGTGGACAGCAGATGCGCTCTAAGCGACGCCAACGGGATCTTCAATAACTGAACCGCTCGGCGGAGAAAACATGCGCGCCTACTCGGGAATTGGCAAGGTGGTTCCCGCCTTGGCATTCAAGCGTGGGATTGCCAGACAGAAACCGTCAAATCGCCGGCATGAACAATCCCGTCACCTCAGGCCTTGCCGTAGGCCGACATGCGAAGCTCCCGCAAACTGCGCGACTGAGTGACCACCCGCTATTTTGCTTTTGCTGGATCTGCGGGCTACTTCTTCAACTTCCGCTTCAGTTCTTCCATCAGTTTGGGTTTGAGTTCGGCAAGCATGTTGTCTACGATACTCGAGATTTCGGCAGGATCTTGCGACTCGACCGCCGGAGTCTCCGGCGTGTCGGCCTTGGATTCTTCAACCTCAGCGGTCTCTTGCTTTTCTTCCGCAACCGGCTCTGCTTGGGGAACGGCATTGGCCGTCGCGGCACGGTCGGCCACCGGCGCTTCTTCAGCCGTTTCTTCTGCCGGTTCGGGTGCCGAAACCGGAGCTTGCTCGCCCACAATCGACTCGCGAATCTGCCGCCAGTTGGCCCAGGCCGCGGCCAGTTCGGCGTCGCGCACAACTGAGCCTTCTTCCGCGCTGTTCACCGGGTTGCCCGCGTTGAAGGCGGAAGCACCCGGCTGCGCCTCGCTCGCACTCTCGGAGGTTCCCGCCGACGCTGCCGCCGCAAATGCTTCCTCCCTGGCGGCCTCAACCGTTTCCCTCGCTACGGCTTCCACCGAAGGTTCTGGCACGGCCGGCGAAGCTGCCTCTGATTTCACTTCCGCTTCCGGGAGAGGCACGGATTCTCGATGCGCGCTCTCCCCTGGTCCGCTCCCGTTTCCACTGCCGGAAACCGCCTCAACTGCCGGTGCCATCCGGGCACCCTCGGCCGCAGCGAAGGCCGCATAGGCCTTTTCCATCTCGTGTTCCAACACGAGCGCCGATTCCTCTTCACTCAACGCGACCGCTTCGGCAATCCAGCGCGGCCCCGAGAGACTGGCTCCGCTTGCCGAGGAAGCCACTGCGTTCTGTGCCGCCGCCGCCAGCGAAAAATCGCCCCCCGCCGGGGTCAGCGCCGCCAGCGCCGCCAGCACTTCGGCGTCGCTCACCGGACACTTCTCGCGATCGCTCTCCTCCGCATCTCCCGCCGCCACCGGCTCGGGCGTTTTCTCAACCGGGGATGGCGCATCGACCGCTGGCATCGCTTCCGGAGCCGACGCGAACGTCGCTGCGGGAACTTCTTTCTCGGGCGCCGCTTCGACCGCAGGCTCGGCCACAGGCTCCCGAATATCAGCCCCCTCGGCCGACGCCGCTTCCATTACCGGTGCAGCCTGCTGCGCTTCTTCCGCTTTCGTCTCTTCGGCTTGTTTCTCCTCCGCTCTTGCCTCCGCAGCGGCTGCGGCAACTGGCTCTGGCGTGGCACCCTCACTTTCCTCGCCCTGGCCGTTGATCTTCGCCGCCGCCGCCGCAATCGCCGCAATCTCTTCTGCGCTGATGTCGGC
Source organism: Terriglobales bacterium (assembly GCA_035262225.1). GTDB lineage: Bacteria > Acidobacteriota > Terriglobia > Terriglobales > Acidobacteriaceae > DATFTE01. The sequence continues at coordinate 5,209 of DATFTE010000075.1, read as the reverse complement.
CGGCAAGCCTGCGGGCATCGTCCGCTCAAACTCGTCCTTCTGTTCCGCAGGTCGATACGGTTCTTCCCGGCTAACTCGCTGCGCGCCCTTTGCCGGTTCCGGTTCGGCTTCCGCTTCCGCCTGCTTCAACTTCTTGTCGGGGATGATCAGCCGGTTCTTCCAGCCCGTTTCCTTGTCCCCGTACGCCTCCTCCTCGTCTTCCTCCACTGCTGCCATCGCCTTGGCAGACTGTCCCGGCTTGTAGGGCTCCGGACCGGGCACAATCTTGTCTTCCAGTTTGGTCAGCGCCGCGAGCAGCTCGCTGGCTTCAAACGGCTTGACCACGTAGGCATCGGCGCGCACCCGCCGCGCCTCTTCCGGCTTGAACGGCTCCAGTTTGCCCACCGTCAGCAGCACCGGAATCCGCTGCGTGTCGCGGTTCTCCTTCAACCGTGAACACACTTCCAGCCCCCCGTAGCCGGGCATATATACGTCAAGAATGATGAGGTCGGGTTTGTGCTCGGCTATCTTCTTCAGGGCCGCCGAACCGTTGTTGACGGTCGTGACCTCATAGCCGGCGTCATGAAGAATCCTCCGCCCCATGTTTTGGGCGGTCACACTGTCGTCGGCCAGAAGTATTCTGCGCGCCAAGGGTTGTCCTTCACCTTAAGGGGAGATAGCGCGAAGTTATCCTGACGCGCCACTTAAGTCAATGGAAAGAGAAGGGTAAGCAGGTTACGAGGGGTCAACTCCAGTCGAGTAACCCAAGGTAACTCACCTTGTACTCTCGCGCCACGGCTTGCAGTCATTGGAGTTGGCCACAGCCGTTGTGCCGCCTATCGGAACTGGTCCGCTCAACCGCGGAGCGGTGGAAGAGCGGCAGAAGAATGAAGCTCCCCGGCGTGTGCCGTGGGTATCGTGGGAGATGATTGAGCCCCGGCCGGCGCAAGACCAGTTCTCACGCTCAGCCCCAGGAGCTGGAGCCCTGAATTCATGCGGCCCCGGGTGGCACGACTGAATCGTGCGCTTCCCCAACAGCGGATGAGATCAGCCTTAGAACGGGACGATTTTCCGCAAACCCTTTTTCTTCTTTTTCTTGCTGGAAGAGACTCCGGTCGGCGTGTCGTCGTCGGGATTCGGCGCGGCGGCCGCCGTCTTCTGATCCGTCGGGTTCGCGATCTCGTTCACCTGCTGAGGAGGCGGCAGCGAAGTCGCATCGTCGGCTTGCGCATTGGCCTGCGCGTTGGGCTTCGACTCATTAGGATCGGCCGCCACATTCGGCGTCAATTCCCCCGGAGTGGGTTGTGCTCCCGCCGGAACCGAATGTGTCGCAGTCGTGTCGGTTGCGTTGTCGGAACGAGGAGCCGCCTCGCTCGGCGGCGGTTCTCCGTTCTTCACCGCCTCCACGCCCACCACTTCCTTGTCCTTGTCGGAACTTCCCCCCTGCAGAGTCTTGGCTACCTGCTGCACCACGTCGGTGGCGCTCATCGGCGTCGGATCCACCAATGTCGGCTCACCCACCTTGGTGGCCTGTGCCACGTCGGGATGCTTCTTGAAATTCCCCATCAGGTGCGAGACCATGCCGGTCTCTTTCCGGCTCTCGATCTCCGCCCGGTTCTCCGCGATGACTTCCTTAGTGGCGTGGGGCACGGGATGATGCAAAGCCTCCAGCCGGCCCTTGGCGTCGGCGGCGCGATCGGCCAGCGGATAGCGCGACAGAATGCGCGCATACGCCTCGGCCGCCTTGTTGTTGTTTTCGTCAATTAACTTGGCTTTCTTGGTTTCATCGCGGATGGTGCTCGCCCGAATGCGCACCGCCGAACCCTCATACGACTGTCCCAGCAGGAACAGCGCTTCATCGGCCTGGCTGTACAACGGATACTTGTCCACTACCGATTCCAGCCGCGCCTCGGCCGCCGGATACGACTCTCTCAGGTAATAGAACCGCCCTACCCGGAACTCGCGCTCGGCCAACACTTCCTGCACCTCGAGCAGCCGCTGCTTGGCTTCCGGCACCAGCTTGCTGTCGGGCCACTGCATGATCAGCGTGCGATACTCCTCCTCCGCGCGCGCCGCGTGGGTGAAGTCGCGGTCCGGCTTCTCCATCTCCTGGTAGTGGATGTTGGCGATCTTCAGCTGCGCTTCCGCCGCCTCCGGCATGTTGGGGAAGAAGGTAATGAAATCCTTGTACTCGATCTCCGCCTGCGCCAGCGCCGTCGTTCCCCCCTCGGCGTACCAGGAGTCGGCCACGCCCAGCTTGGCGCGCGCAATATACTCCGAGTCCGGATAGGTATTGATCAGCGTCTGCAGGGTGATGCGCGCCACGTCGAACTTGTTGCGCTTGAGCGCATCCATGGCGCGGTCGAACAGCACCTTGTCGGGCTGCTTCGACCCCACATTGGCCAGCGGATTGTTCACTTTCTTGTTGGTGCAGGCCACAGTAACCGCCAGCACCGCCAACAAGAGCACGATGGGTATCCGACGTGACATAGAACCTCGACAGAGCTTGTTGTGTAGGGACGGGCGGCCTCGCCCGTCCAGTTCACCAATCACGCGGGGCAGGTGTGACCTCGCCTGCCCACGCCCCATTGGGGCGCAGTAAGCTAAACCTTTTCCAGCGTCGCTTCCGCCGCCGCCTTCAGCAGCGTCTCCGCATTCTGCTTTGGATCACCCTTGCCGAATACGGCGTTGCCCGCCACCAGAATTTCCGCCCCTGCCCGCACCACCTCGGCCACGGTGTCCAGCGCAACGCCACCATCCACCTCAATGCGGTAGCTCAGCCCACGCTGCCGCCGTAACTCCGCCAAACGGCGGATCTTATGCACCGACCCCGGCAGAAACTTCTGCGCCCCGAAGCCCGGATTCACCGACATCACCAGCACGTAATCGACCATGTCGAGCACTTCGGTCAGCGTCTCGACCGGCGTGGCAGGATTGATGACCACTCCCGCCTGCATCTGGTGATCGCGAATGTGCTGCAGCGTGCGGTTCAGGTGCACGCACGCTTCCTGATGCACCGAAACCCAGTCCGCCCCCGCCTCGGCAAAGGCAGGGATGAACTCGTCGGCATTCTCGATCATCAGGTGACAGTCGAGCGGCAACCCGGTTACCTTGCGCAGCGACTTCACCACCGGCGGACCGATGGTGAGGTTGGGCACAAAGTGCCCGTCCATCACATCACAGTGAATGACGACCGCGCCGCCCGCAGCAGCGCTCTCAACCTGCTCCGCCAGACGCGCAAAATCCGCCGAAAGAATCGAAGGTGCCAGCTCGATCAACCTGGGCTCTCTGAAACCTGGAATTTTGCTGATTCTATCACTTTACGAGTGCCGAGTACCTGGTCAAAACCCCCGATGCCCCACGCGGGGGAGGGCAGCCTCGCCCGTCCAGCGGGACCAAGGCCCCGAGGGGTTTTCACCCGGTACTCGCTACTCCGTAATCGAAACGCAATCAATGCTACCCTCATCCAACCCGGATGCTGCCGATCGCCTACAGCCTGATCTCTGTCCTGTGCTGGGGCACCAGCGACTTCACCGGAGGCTACGCCTCCAAACGCTCCGACGCCTTCCTCATCACGCTGTGCGCGCATTTGAGTGGCACTACACTGATGTTGACCTCGGCGCTGATGACGCACTCCCCCGTCCCCGACCGCATCAGCCAGCTTTGGGCCTTGCTCGCCGGGACCATGGGAGGTACCGCACTCGCCATCTTTTACCGCACCCTAGCCGGCGGAAAGATGGGACTCACCGCGCCCGTAGCCGCTCTTATCGGGGCTGCCATCCCCACCGCCTTTGGCATGATGACCGAAGGCATCCCCGGCAAACTGCCCATCGTCGGCTTCCTACTCGCCGCCGCCGGTATCTGGCTGATCTCCCGACCCGAGGAGCGGCTGCCGATTCTGTCCAACGGCCAACCACGAACGGCCGGCGACAGAAAACGTCCGGAAGGCATCGCCACCGCCGTCCTCTGCGGCGTCGGCTTTGCCGGATTCATGCTCGCGATCAACCAGGTGGGAAACAGCTCCGTTGTCTGGTCCGCGGCGTATTCGCGCTTGGCGTCTTTCGTCGTCGTAGGACTGATCGTGCTCGCCCGCCGCCAGCCCATCCGGCTCGATCGCCGCGACGCGCTGCTCGCCCTGCTCGCGGGCGCCATCGACGTCACCGGCACCGCGCTCTTCATCCGCGCCGACCAGACTGGACGCCTCGACAGTGCCGTGGTCATCACTTCGCTCTACCCTGCCGTCACCGTGATCCTCGCCCGGCTGATCCTCAAAGAACATTTTCACCGCTGGCGTGCCTTGGGCATCCTCGCGGCTCTGGTAGCCGTCCCCCTGATCGCCTTGCAATGAACGTCCAGGGACACACTGTCGTTCGGCCCACTCTTGAGGTGGATGTCACCGTTGCTATCTTCCTACCTGGAATTCACTCCATTCGAGGAAGGATTCAGGCAACCTGGATGGCATGAATCAAATGGCATGAATCAAGGGGACGGAGCTCTGCTGCGTTTCCCTTCGACCGGGGTGTGCCCCAGGTTTCGCGCAGTTTAGGAAACGTGGGATCGCAACCGCCTGCTACCATCCCCCTATGCCGCTGGTCGAACTGCGCAACCTCACCAAGGTCTATCCCCTCGGCCAATCTCCGTTTGGGGGGCGCGCCCACGGCGAGATTCGCGCCGTCGACGACGTCTCGCTCGACATCTCGGCGGGAGAAACTCTGGGCCTGGTCGGCGAATCGGGTTCCGGCAAAAGCACCCTCGGACGCCTCATCCTGCGCCTCATCGAGCCCACCGCGGGCAGCATCGGCTTCGCCGGACACGACCTCGTCTCTGCCACAGACGGCGAACTGCGCCGCCTGCGCCGCGACATGCAGATCATCTTTCAGGATCCCTTCGGCTCCCTCGACCCCCGCATGCGCGTCGCCGACATCCTCGCTGAACCCCTGATCATCCACGGAGAGAACTCCGAGGGCGCCCCACCCCTGTGGCGTTCTTTGCGACAGCGTGGGCAGGGACGGTGGGTGAGAGCACGCGTCACGGAACTTCTTCGCGCCGTGGGCCTCGAGGAGTCCGCGCTGGCGCGCTTCCCCCACGAATTTTCCGGCGGTCAGCGCCAGCGCATCGTCATCGCCCGCGCCCTGGCCCTGCGCCCCCAATTCATTGTCGCCGACGAACCCGTCTCTGCCCTCGACGTCAGCGTCGGCGCCCAGATCGTCAACCTGCTCGCCCAGCTGCA
>DATFTE010000074.1:0-54265 GCA_035262225.1 Terriglobales bacterium | reverse complement strand
ATAGCAGAACCCGCCGCGTTTCCGCTCCACGATCTTGCGTACGGCGGCGTCTTCATCGCATTCGATTCTGCGGCCGAGGCCAATATCGAGATTTTCAAAGGGAACGGTAAACAGGTGCGCGCCATGGATGAGGCGAAGTGTGTCCACCGCAGGAGCCACAGCACCGCGGTAGCCGATCCGGTCAAAATACGCGGGAACATCCAGCATAAGAACCGCAACAGAATTCGATGACTGGAAAAAGAGCCCGAAGCTGACGGCCTAACCCCTGCTCTCACACCGGAAACTCATCCTGCGACCATCCCAGCTGCTGTTCTTTAGCTTCGGCCGTCAGATCGAGCACCAGTTTCTCGAGCACCAGGCGTTTGCCGGGCGGATTCGCGCGCAGCCCCAGGTCGGCCTTGGCCACCAGCCGGATGGCTCGTGTCAGCTCGCGTTTCGATCTATAGCGGTGCGCCTGCCTGATGATGTCGTCGGCGGCGAAGGGAGGCACGCGGAAGCCCTGCCACAGCGCGGCCCACAACATGCGCTGGTCGCGCACATTGCGTTCCAGGATGACCAGCATCTGGCGGAAAGTCTTGGCCAGCATGTAGAGGTGTCCGATGGCGGCCTCGTCTCCATCGCCCGTGGTGAGAATCGCATCCAGCATCTCCAGGGCCCGCACCCGATCTTTGGCGGAGATGGCATCGGTCAACTCATAGAGCGACCGCTGCTTGGCAGCGAGCACCATGGTTTCCACGTCGCCCAGCGTGATGCGCTTTTTGACGCCGGCGTAGAGAATGAGCTTCTCCAGTTCGTTCGACACCATCATCATGTCGCCGCCCAGTGAATCGACCAGCTCGCGGGCAGCATCCACGTCGATCTTTACATCCCGGGTCGCGCCGTACTCGGCGATCCAGCGGACGGCATCGCCTTCCTCCACCCGCGCCAGTTCGACGATGGCACAATACTGACCCAGAGTTTCCCGGATGCGCTCGTAGCGCTCTTTATCGGTCATCTCCATGCGGCGGGCATCAGCCGGAATGCTGATGTGGTCGGCGACGAAGATCACCACGGCGTCCGGATTCGGGTCCTTACAGTAAGCTTCGATCGCCGCCAGCTTGTCCTCGTTCGCTCCCCGTCCGAACAGGTTCTTCACTCCGCGCACAAAGAACACCTGAAAAGGAGCCATCAACGACGGGGTACGCACCCGGTCAAGAACCTCCGCCAGGTCCGTTTCTGCCAGATCGAATTCGAACAGGCTGAAGTCGCGAACATCGGCGGGCACCAGGTGTTCGAGAATGGCCTCCCGGCAGCGTTTGCGAAAGAAGACTTCATCGCCGACAAACACATAGGCCGGGCGCAGCTTGCGGCTCTCGACTTCCGAGACGAACCGGTCGGCTTGAGCGAAAGCCCGCATCAGAAGCCCTCCAGAATGTTTGACACCAGGGTGCGCGCAAAATCCCGCGACAGGCGCTCGAGGGCGGGCGAATCTTCCTCAAAGAAGCTGCTCAACTCGCGCGACACCTGGTACTGTTCGCGGAACAAGTACGCCGGATTACGGTAGAGCACCTTGCCGGTCCTGTCGGTGAGCGAGACCCGCATGCTGACCACGACCAGCACGCTGGCGGCGCGCCCCGTCTGGGAATCATAAGTCAGGGGGGTGGCGCTGCTCGAGAGCACCTCACCCCGCAGGGTTGCGTCGGCGGTGTCACTGGTGTCGTTCACGATGCGGTAGTGCGTCCGCGTCACCATTTCCCGCACCACCGCCCCGGTCAGCGTCTGCTCGATCTTGAAGGTCTGCGTATCGTTTACGAAGCTGGGCACGGCAATAGTCTTGACACTGTCCGGGAGAGTGACCGCATGACCGGCGGCGTGGTAACCGCAGCCCGTGCCTGCCAACAGCAGCACCAGACACGCCCATTGCCTCACTGGATTTTTCCTCGCGGACGCGCGGCGGCCATTGTCTCTGCGCTCTCGACGGCGGTCGAGGCCGAAATCCGCAGGTTATCGGACGCGGCCCAGATCCAGAAACTGTTGCTGTGGTTCGCGTCAGGAACCGCGGCGACCAGAATGTCCGCCTGCCCCGCCGCGTTCACATTGCTGGGAGAATCCTCGGCGCCTTTGGTGACGGTCACATGCTCGCCCGCGAGGACCTGCAGAATGCGAGCGATATCGGCTGCCTCCTGCAATTCCAGGTGAATAGCAAAGGCATGCCCGTGGAAGATGGGAGCCTGAACCAGCAGCACCGAAGGCAGGAGTGCATCATTGCCGGCAATCCTGCGATAGTGCTTCAGAATGCGTTGCTCGACCACTCCCAAAGGCGGCAGCGAATGCTCTCCGTAACGCGCCACCATGTTGAACGCCACCTGGGCATCAAACACGTTCTTGGGCAGGGGTTGAAAGGAGAGCAGGTTGACTGTCTGCTCGTGCAGTTCATCCATGCCCTTCTGTCCGTGTTCAGAGACCGGCTCGAACACCGTGGCCACCGCGCTCCTGATCTTGCCCGCCTTCTCCGCGCGCAGCAACAACAGAGCCAGCACCACCGATGCCGGATGCGCCACCACCGAGGGGCCCGGTTGCAACTCGGGCCGAATCACCTGGCCCAACTGCCGCTCCACCCAGGGTGAGCGAACGACCGCGTCAGCCTCGTCCTCGAGCGCGTAAGAAAGGTCCACGAGGGCACTGCCCGCCTTGCGCGCGGTCTTCCAGTTTTTCCGCGTACACTCCTGGTCGGAGGCGAAAAAAGTGAAATCGATGTTTTCAAACTGCTCGGAACGAACGTTCTGGATGAAGGTGACTTCGTCGCCGAGCGACTCCAGCTGTCCCAGGGTCTCGTCGTCGTCGAGCAGCTTCACGTCGACCGAGGGAAAATTGCGGTCGCCGAGCACCTCGGCCACTTCCTTGCCTTTGAGCGAGCCCGCGCCCACGATCGCGAGGCGATAGAAATTCCCCCCGCGCTGCGCCTCCGGATTGCTGACCGCCGACGACTTGAGGTTTGAGGTCATGAGGTCTGGGATGCCTCCTTGTAGGCCGGAGGCGGGGGATTGCCTTTCCTGCGAAACATCCACTGCACGCGCCAAAGCACGCCCGAAACCATATAAAGCAAAGCGATCAGGAACAGCACCCATTGCGAGAAATACCAGAGCGCCGCAAAAAGAGCGCCGAGCAGGACAATCAGTCGGAAAGGCTGGCGCGATCGGAAATCAATATCCTTGAAACTGTAAAAGCGCCATGTGCTCACCATCAGGTAAGCCACCGTAACGATCAGCAGCATCCAGACAATCGAGGTGTACCAGGACTCAAGGGGATCACCAAGGGTAAAATGCACCACGGCAGCAATGACTCCCGCCCCCGCCGGAATCGGCATTCCAACAAAGTACTTCTTCCCCGGACGGCCGGGATTCGACGGCTGGGGATTGGTGGTGATATTGAACCGCGCCAACCGGCTCGCCCCCGCCATGAGAAACAGAAAGCTGGCAATGGCGCCGAGTTGCACCAGGCGGCTTACGATGTCGGCCGTCGAAAAGGCGCGGAGCATGCGAAAGCCCCACATCCACGCCAGCATGGCCGGCGCCACACCGAAGGTGATGACATCGGCCAGTGAATCCAGTTCCCGCCCGAAATCGCTGCTGGTTTTTGTCAGGCGCGCGATCCGTCCATCAAGCCCGTCAAACAGCACTGCAAACCCGATCGCCTTGGCTGCATTGTCGAAATGCCAAGGCTCCGCCGGAGTCGCATGCGTCACCTGCAGTATGGCGTAGTAGCCGGCCGCGATATTCCCCGTGGTGAACAGCGAGGGCAGGATGTACAGGCCCTTGCGCAACTTGCGCGGACTCTTATCCTCCTTGCGACGCCTGAGAACCTGCGGAATCTCCTGTTCCATCACCGTGCTCCTGGCCGCGCCTGTTGCGCCACACTCCCGGCGAATTGCGGCTGCTCCGGGTGAATGTAGGCCAGAACGCTGCTTCCACCCTTGACGTGATCTCCCACCTTGATCTGAGGTGTGACGCCCTCATCGAGCAGCACATCCAGGCGCGAGCCGAACTTGATCAGACCGACGCGCTCACCGCGCGCAACCCGGTCCCCGACTTTCTTGTCGAACACAATGCGACGCGCCAGCAATCCCGCGATCTGTTTGAACACCACCGTGTGCCCTTCCCCTTCCACGGTAACCACGTTCTGCTCATTTTCCTCGGCCGAGACCGCATGCATGGCATTCACGAACTTACCGCGCTGGTAGCGCACGTCGCGAACCACGCCGGCGATAGGCGAGCGATTCACGTGAACATTGAAAACACTCAGGAAAATGCTGATCCGGATGCGGCGCACGCCATGTTCGGTGAAGGGAGAAACCTCGGTGACCTTGCCGTCGCCGGGCGAGACCACCGCCCCCGCCGCGTCGGGAATCGTCCGCTCCGGGTCGCGAAAAAACCAAAGGAAGAAGGCCGCCAGCAGCAGTGCCGGAAGCGCCCACCAGGCTCCGGCCAGCCAGCCCAATAGCAAAGCCGCGCCCACCAGGGGCAGTGCGTAATAGTAGCCGTCTCGAGCCATGGGAGATAAAGGAATTATAGTGCAGGGGCCCGTGGCCCGACCACGCACCCGGAATGTTAAATGTAAATAAAAAGAGGCGCTTACAAGCGCCCCGTACAAGGCAAGTCATCCCTTAAGCGGCCTGCGCCGAGTCAGGTTCGTCAAAGAATCAGGCTACCTGGTGCTGTGCTACCTGTTCCCGGTACGCCCGCTCGATCAACTCCATCTGATCTTTTAGACGCAGCTTCAGTTTCTTCAACCGCACTTCTTCTAGTTTTTCGTCTTCGGTGAGATAGCGTTTCTGAGTGAGGGAATCGAGCCGCTGTGAATACTGCGAGTGCTCCTGCGCCAGTTTGCGGAACTCATCGTGACTGGCGAGGAGCTGGTCTCTAGGAGTGAGCATCCAGCAGACCTCCTAACCGGGATTCAAGCTAAACCTAACACACCCTCCCAGCTGCTTCAATGCAAAATTCGACTTGACGATCGTCAAAGATTTGCAGTCCAAGTGACTGTTTTTGCACTGGATTTTGTGCATTTAGGCAAACCCCAGACGGTAGACCACGGCGTCTTCGGCAGGATCGTGATAGTACCCTTTCCGGCGCCCGTTTTCGACAAAGGCCCACTTTTCGTACAGCATCCGCGCCGCCCGATTCGACTCCCGCACCTCGAGATACACTGCGGTTGCGCCTTGGTGTCGCGCGCGTGTGATGAATTCGCCCACCAGCCTGGCGCCGAGCCCGCGCCGCCGCGCCGGGCCGGACACCGCCACATTTTCGATCTCCCATTCGTCCGCAATCGCCCGCGCCACCAGGAAACCCGCAACCGCTCCGCCGTTCTCGATCACCAGTGTCAGGCGCTTGCCGCCCGGCGACTCCGCTTTCAGCGCCGTCGCGTATTGCTCCGGCGACCAGTGCGCCGCGGTGACCGCGTGCTTCTCTATGGCGAGCATGGCGGGAACATCGTCGGCCGTAGCCAGTCGGATGATCAACGGAGTTCCGCTCCGGTTATTTCTCAGCTTTTGAAAAAATCTCCGCATCCGACCGCCGGATGTAATTGGCCTCCAGCGCCTCGGGCGAAACCGTATCTCCGGCCAGAATCTTCTTCCAACCCAAACGAGCCAGCGCCTCCGCCGTGGGACGGTTGACGAACCACACACCCGGAGCAATTTCTTTGTCCGGGCTGACCATTCTCTTGCCGGCGGCCAGTGCCGGTAATTGTTCCCGCGCGATCAGTTGTTCGCGGATCATCTTTTCCTGTTCATATTCCCCGACATAGGCTTCGCCGCGGCCGGCATCGAGCACCGCGAGCACCCGGCCATTCACTCCTGAAGCCGCGGCCACCGCCTGCAGCAAGGAAACCGCGGCGATGGGCTTCCCGGTGACCTCGGCGAGCGCCTTGACGGCTGCCAGGCCCACGCGCAGTCCGGTGAATGATCCGGGCCCGGAAGCCACGGCGAAACCACCGACGTCCTGCTTGCTGAACCGGTGTTTGGACAACAGCGCCGCCACCTGCGGAATCAGCTGCGCCGAGAATGTTCCTCCGGCCAGGGGGGTGACCTCGATCATCTCGCAGCTTGCATCCGGATTCCCCCGCCCCAGCCCCACGCTGCCGTGTTTACCGGATGTGTCCACCGCGAGCAGCAGGATTGAGTCGGATACCATGTTAAGGAATGGGCACATGCTCCCTTGGCAATGACTCAAGGACTTTCGCAAGTTCCCGCCTGGAGTACGTGAGGAAACCGCCCGCCGAAACCCCAGCCCTTCAATGCGACTCTACCAGCTCCAGCAACACTCCGCCCGTGCTGGCCGGATGCACGAACACGTATCGATGTCCGCCCGCACCCGTCCCGATCTCCTCCGAGACCAGCCGCACTCCGTCCTGCTTCAGCTTCCTCACGGCTGCCGGCAGGTCGGGAACGCGCAGGCAAACGTGATGTAACCCTTCTCCCCGCTTGGCAATAAACTTCGCGATGGTCGATGTCTCCGTCGTCGGTTCCAGCAGCTCCAGCCGGCTGTCCCCCACGGGCACCATGACCACCCGCACCTGTTCCGCCTCGACGGTTTCCTGGGGCGAGACCGTTAATCCCAATTTCTCGTAGATGCCCTTGGCGGCCGCCAGCGACTTCACCGCAATTCCCAGGTGATCAATGGTGAAACTCATAATGCCTCGCAAACAAGAACTGCAGATTCCTCGCCTCGCGAGGAGTGAGAACCCTTATGTGTTTTAATCAACAATCAATCGTCTGCAATCCATCATCTACAACCCCTTTACAATCTCCTCCACCAGCGTGTAGGGATCGCGTTTGTGCGCGGCCACTTCCTCGGCGTAGCGCGCCGCTTTCCCGTCCGTCATTTCTTCTCGCGCCTTGTCCAGCAGCGCGTCGCGCAGCATCTCCACCAGGCGCTCCTGCCAGTTTTCAATATTGCGCTTGAGCACCAGGTTTTCCTTCTTCAGATGCGCCTCGTAGTCGCCAATCGCCCGGGCTAATTCCTGAATCCCCAGCCCCTGGCTGGCGACGGTCTTCACGATCGGCGGCGTCCAGTGATCCTTGCGCACCGCCAGCGTCTGCAGGGCGCGAATCTCGCGCTCCACTCGCTCAGCTCCCTCGCGATCGCTCTTGTTGATCACGAAGATATCGGCGATCTCCATAATCCCGGCCTTGATGGTTTGCACATCATCCCCCATGCCCGGTACCAGAATGACAATGGTGATGTCGGCCAGGCGCACGATCTCGACTTCGTCCTGCCCGACGCCTACCGTCTCAATCATGATCAGGTCGCGTCCGGAGGCATCAAGTACGGTTGTCACATCGGCGGTAGATCGCGCCAGCCCTCCCAGCCATCCGCGTGTCGCCATGCTGCGGATGTAGATCCCGGGATCGGAAAAGTGATCCTGCATGCGGATCCGGTCGCCCAGAATCGCCCCGCCGGAGTAAGGACTGGTCGGATCCACAGCAACAATCCCCACCGTCTTGTTTTCTTTTCTGTAATGCCTGGCCAGCTGATCGACCAGCGTGCTCTTCCCTGCGCCGGGGGAACCGGTGAGCCCGAGAATACGCGCCCGCCCGCTCAAGGGAAACAGCTCCTTGAGCAGGTCGGACCATCCGGGATTGCGATTCTCGACGGTCGAGATCGCCCGCGCCAGTGCCCGCGCGTCGCCCGCCCGCATCTGCTCAATCCAGGGTTGGAGCTTGTGATTCAAACTGTTCAGTGTAAAGCAGAGGGAAGGCGGGAGGGAAACGAGACCGGAATGAACACTCCGGTCGTCATTATCGAGTTGCTGCGAGGGAGCGGCACAACCTGTCAGCGGACATGAAAGATCGAGACAATGAGTTTCCCGTTAACCAACTCTGCCTTTCGCCAGCAACTTTTGTCATTCATCGTCACCCAACGGCGTTCTTCGGTGCGGTAGTGCCAGTCCTTATCCCGCTGGAAGAATATCTGCAGGCCCCTCCCCTCGAGGATGTTCAGGATGCTGTCGTCGTGTGCATTGCGCTCATCAAAGTCCGTTGCGGCGTGCTGTCCCATCTCCGAGTACACCTCGTTCAGTTCGAAAAGCATCTGATTGATTCCTTCGTCCAGCAGTTCGGCGTTCAATCCAATGCGTCGCGCCTCACGCAAGGTGATGGGATATGTGTGGGATGGGTATCCCGAGTTCAGCGTGGCGCTTATTTTCTTCGCTTTCTTCAAGTCCTTGAGATGGTACGAAAGAATTTGGTGACAAAGTTTTGTCGATAAGGCACTGGACCGATCGACTGCTCCGATTACCAGGGGATGGACGTATCCAAACAAGGCGGCGTAAGGGTTCGACGCTTCTTTGTCCGCCTGTTTTTGCCACAACCGCACCACGCGCTGCAGTTCGTCCTGGCTTACACTTACTCGATCATTATCCCGGTCAATCGGAGACAAATCGTGCGTCAGCAGGTGTCTACGGCAGAGAGATGCGCGAGGGGACCCATCAGAATCTTGTCAGCGCCCAAAGCCAACATAGTCGCAGCGGACGCACATTCCAGCGGAACTAGAACAGTCAGTCGCCGGACATACTGCCGCAGCAGATTGACCATCCTCAGCGAAACCTGGCCCGATCCCCCGTCTGACTTGATAAAAAAGGAAAGCCGGTCCACTTTCCCGATGCTGCGGAGAATTCCGTAGAGCCCAATGACATCGTTCGGACAAATGCTGCCGTTGGGAGAGTTCCAATAGGTGATAATGCGCTCGCCGAGCTTCGATTCAATCCGGTGAATGAGTTGTTGGGTTCTTTCGTAGAGTACGGGTGGTTTCTTGAGAGCACGCCTTGACTTCTTACCTGGTGAACTCAACTGGTCATCGGGCATAAGTTGAGAAGTTTACAACACGCAGTCAAAGCTAGACGCAGTGCCTATTCGAAATCATGGCGCTGACGAGTCGAACTCGCCTGTCAGACACACCTGATGGATACCTGGCGCTCGAGGGATAATCCTTGATGAACTCGTCCCGCCTGCGCACGGTGAGAAGGTTCATGTCGGTCCGATCAGCTATCTTTGCGGTACAGGAGATCCCGCATCGCCCTCCGCCGCGCCGCGTTCATCTCGCTGTTGCCGCGATGCACATCCTGATCCTCGCGGCGTCCGGGAGGCGTGCTCTCTTCCTCATTGGCGCTGCACTCCGGACAGCGGTTGGCCAAGCCGGGCTTGTCCGGTTTCAGCTCAAATTCTTGAGAGCAGATCACACAGGTTCGGATGGGAAAAGCCATGACTTCATGATACGACGCCCGTCGGCGGCAAGAAACACTGTAAACTTTGCGTCACGGCGCGAAGCTAGTCCTTCAATAACTGGCGGGCAATCACCAACCGCTGAATCTCGCTGGTGCCTTCGCCAATCGTGCACAACTTCACATCGCGATAGTACTTCTCCGCGGGATAGTCCTTGATGAAACCATACCCTCCGTGAATCTGCACGCCTTCGTTAGCGCAGCGCACCGCCACCTCGCTGGCGTAAAGCTTCGCCATCGAGGATTCCAGGGTCGTCTTCAAGCCCGCGTCTTTCATCGACGCCGCACGCATGGTAAGCAGGCGGGCCGCTTCAATCTCGGTCGCCATATCGGCCAGCTTCCACTGGATCGCCTGGAACTCGCTGATCGCCCTGCCGAATTGCCGCCGCTCTTTCGAATAGTTCAGCGCGGCCTCGTACGCCCCCTGCGCCATGCCGAGCGACAGCGCCGCAATCGAGATGCGGCCGCCGTCGAGCACGCGCATGGCATCTACGAATCCTTGCCCCTCGGCGCCCAGCAGGTTCTCCGCCGGGATCACGCAATCTTCAAAGATCAGCTCCGACGTATCGCTGGCCCGCAGCCCCAGCTTGTTTTCTTTCTTCCCCGAACGAAATCCCCTGGTTCCCTTCTCCACCACGAATGCCGAGAGCCCGTGGGTGTGCGCGGCACGATCGGTAACCGCGATCACCACCGCCACGTCGGCATAGTGTCCGTTGGTACAAAAAGTCTTGTTCCCGTTCAACACCCAGGAGTCGCCCTTGCGCGCAGCGGTCATACGGGCGCTGCCGGCATCCGATCCCGAGGACGGTTCGGTCAGGCCCCAGGCGCCCATGAACTCCCCCGTGGCCAGCTTGCTGACGTATTTCTTTTTCTGCGCTTCATTGCCGGCCAGAAAAATATGATTGGAGCACAGCGAGGTGTGCGCGGCCACGATGATGCCCACCGAGCCATCCACCCGCGAAAGCTCCTCGATCGCCGTGACGTACTCCACGTACCCCATGCCGGCGCCCCCGTACTCCACAGGAAAAACCGTACCCATCAGCCCCAGCTTGCCCAGTTCCTTGATGGTCGCCAGCGGGAACTCGCCTGCCTCGTCCCACTTCATCACCTGCGGCGCAATCTCGCGTTCGGCGAACTCGCGCACGCTCTTCTTCAGTTGCAGCTGTTCCTCATTGAGTTGGAAGTCCAAGGTTCTCTCCGCTATCGAATGCGATGAATTTCAATTCAGGCGCGGACGCCGCCCCCCAGGCCGCGACGTCGCGTTGCGAGGGAACCTTCGATTAGAACACAAGGGGTGAAGGAGAAGAAAATGCGCAAACCGACCGGTCAGTACCAGCACATGCTATGCCGATTTCCTCGGGGAGCCGCCAAAAATCCTCCGCACCATCCACACCGGCGCCACGAACACATGGGCCGGATTGGTGAGAAACGCCGGCTTGTTCCCCTCGATCAGATGCCCCAGCCACGCCAGCGAAAAGGCGAACGGAATCAGCAGCAGGCCTATGATCCAGTGGTACCACACCACGATCAAGGACGAAAATCCCACCGGGATGGCAATCATGTGCAGGGCGCGGTTCACGGGATGATTGTGCGCGCCATCGTAATGCGAGTAGAGTCCCATAGTCACCCCACATGCGTCGTGCCGGATTATACCCCGGCTTTCTGCCCGCCCAATCCCCTCTTTATCTTTATCCCGTCAGTATCTCGTGTTTCTCGAGAGACCGAGGTCCGCTCATCTCAGAAAGCGTCACCGAAGGCGCGCGAACCATGGTTATCCCCGCAACCCTGTCAGCCGCGGAGCGGAAAAAAACCACGGCCAGCCCCTTACCCGGCGGCCTTCCCCAGAAACCGCTCGAACACCTCGTTCGACAACAGCCTTCCGCGCGGAGTAAGTCGGGCAAACCTTCCCTCCCGCGCCATGAGTCCCGCGGCCACCATCTCATCCACAACACATGCCGCCGCCTCCAGACTGCCGCACTCTTCTCTGACGGACTCCAGGTCGATCCCGCGCGTCAACCGCAAACCCAGAAAGAACGACTCTTCCAGCGCGTCCTGTCGCGTTACGACGACGCGCTCGATGTCTCCTCCGCTGCAATATTCCTCCAGCGAGTCGGCCGTCGAGAACCTGACCGCTTCCCCGCCATCCGAGCAGAGCATGGAATGCGCGTCCACGCCGAACCCCAGATACGGCTGCCGCGTCCAGTACTTCAGGTTGTGCCGCGACTCGAATCCCGCCCGCGCGAAGTTGGAAATCTCGTATTGAACGATGCCGTCCGCATTCAGTGTCTCGCAGGCCGCCTCATACAAGTCGGCCGTCAGCCCTTCGTCCGGCACAAAGTGCGCATGATACCTCGCTCCGCCAGCGATCAACTCCCGACCCAATCGCGAGCCCTCATCCACTTCGAGCATGTAGACGCTGACATGCGGAACACCGGTTGCTATGGCCTCGGCCAAAGACCTCTCCCAGCTCTCTGCCGTCTGATGCGGCAATCCCGCAATCAGATCTACATTGAGGTTCGAGATGCCCGCCTCCCGCAGCCGCGCGATGTCGTCGAGCACGGCCGTCCGTCTGTGCAACCGCCCCACCGCCGCCGCTTCCTGATCCACAAACGACTGCACCCCCAGGCTGACGCGGTTTACCTCGCAGCGCACAAGTGTCTCTAGCACCTCCCCTGTCAACGTCCCCGGCGCGCACTCGACGGTGATCTCAACCTCCGGCGACACATCGAAGTTTCGACGAACCGCGCTAAATATCCGCTCCAGGTCCCTGCCCGCCAGGACAGTCGGGGTTCCTCCTCCCAGATACCATGAGTCCACGGCCCTCTCGAACCGCCCTCCCATTTCGCCCGCGGTGCGCTCCGCCTGTTCAAGATCGCGGCAAACGCGGTCCACATACCGCTCGAACACCGTCCTCGAAAACACATCGGAGGCGAAGTTACAGTAGCTGCACTTGGTGCGGCAGAATGGCACCGAGATGTAAATACCAAACGACATTGTTTCATCTATCGTACGCGCTACGTGACCGATGGCATAATGGCAGCGCGTAACTTCTCGTCTATCACTGGCTGGGGCCATCCTCCTGCTGTGTCGCCTTTCCCACACCGGCACACGAGAGCTCGAGTGAGCCCTTCATTTTTCGCATGGCCCATCGCCAGGGCCCAGATTCAAGTTGCGCCCTTATCCATGAGCGGGACTTTTCATTTCGAGCACGAACGCCCCAAACAAGTGCTGGTGCTCGAAGGCACCTTGTCTGAAGATCGTCTGGCAGCACTGAACTCCATGCTGAACAGCGGTCAGTTCCGCCGATTGTTGCCGGACGCGGCGGCTATCGACCTGCGATCCTCCGGACTCGATGAACTCACCCTCAGCGTACCCCGCCAGGATCAATGGGCAAGCCTGCGCCTTGTCTCGGGTCTGGCCAACGATCATGTCCATTCGCTGCTCGATCAGTCTCCGAGGGGCAAAAGCGGTGTCCTCCGGAACCCGCCGCCCGAATTGAGCTCAAGACCCGACAGCAGTAAGGCGACTTTCCGGAAATGAAGGGGTAAACAGGGCACAGTTCCGGTATTGCGTACCGCACAACAGCCACCCGCCGGAAGTCGCGACTTCACCCGCAGGGCATCCCCATGGACGCTTCCTCGGGGAAGAGGTTGCGGGGCCAGTTCTATGTCGGCGTCACCCATCCTCAAAGCTTTTCCATCTTCCCCCCTTCCTTACTAATCTATTTGGGGTACTCTTTGTACAGGACCCATGGCCGCGCATCAGGAAGAGGAAGTACTCGGAAAAGCCTATGACAGCCGCCTGATGAAGCGGTTGCTCAATTACTTGCGCCCCTACAAATGGCCTACTTCGATCGCGCTGGCTTCGATTCTCCTCAAGGTGGGCGCCGATGTGCTCGGCCCCTGGCTCACGCGGCTGGTCATTGACCGCTACCTCGCTCCCGTCAAGGGACTACACACTCCACTGGACCGTTACCTCAGCAGCCATGCAATGGTCGGAATCGCGCAGATCGCGACCCTTTATGTCGGACTTATGTTGTTCGCCTTCCTGCTGGAGTACGGCCAGACTTACTTCATGCAGTGGACGGGGCAGATGGTGATGTTCGACTTGCGCAGCCAGATCTTCCACCACCTGCAGCGCCTCGACATCGCTTTCTACGACAGGAATCCTGTGGGCCGCCTGGTCACGCGTGTTACCACCGACGTCGACGCGGTCAACGAAATGTTCACCTCCGGCGTGGTCTCCATTTTCGAAGACATCTTCGTGCTCGCCGGAATCGTCGCCATCATGCTGCACATGAACCGCAAGCTGGCGCTCATCACCTTCGCGGTCATGCCCCTCATCATCTATGCCACCCGGATCTTCCGCGACAAGGTGCGCGACTCCTATCGCCGCATTCGCGTCGCCATTGCCCGCATCAACGCCTACCTGCAGGAACACGTCAGCGGCATGGTCGTCCTGCAGTTGTTCAACCGCGAAAAGCGCGCCTTCCGGGAATTCTCCACGGTCAACGAAACCCACATGGACGCGTTCAAGGACGCGATCATGGCCCACGCTGTTTATTACCCGGTAGTCGAAATCCTGTCCGCCACCGCCATCGCCTGCGTCATCTGGTTCGGCGGCAACGATGTCATCCGCCATACCGCCAGCATCGGCATCCTCGCCGCGTTCATTCAGTACGCCCAGCGCTTCTTCCGTCCTATCCAGGATTTCAGCGAGAAATACAACATCCTGCAGTCCGCCATGGCTTCGAGCGAGCGCATCTTCAAGCTGCTCGACTCGCCGGTCGAAGTCACGTCGCCGGCAGTGACCAAAAAGCCCGACGGCCCGGGCCGCATTCAGTTTGATCACGTCTGGTTCGCTTATCGAACTGCAGAAAAGAGTGCGGGCAGGGGCGACCCCTCCCGTGTTGCCGAACAGAGCCCGGCGCACGAACCCGACTGGGTGCTGCGCGACGTCAACTTCACCATCGAACCGGGGGAAACCGTCGCCATCGTCGGCCATACCGGCGCTGGCAAAACCACCATCATTTCCCTGCTCATGCGATTCTACGATGTGCAGAAAGGCGCGGTCCGCTTCGATGGCGTCGACGTCAAAGACATGGCCCTCGACGACCTCCGCCGCCGCTTTGGCGTCGTCTTGCAGGACCCCTTCCTGTTCACCGGCACCGTCGAGGGCAACATCCGCCTAGGCACCGGCTGGATCGAGGACGAAGATGTGGAGAAGGCCGCAGAAGACGTAAACCTCGCGGACTTCATCCGCAGCCTGCCGAACGGATTCAAGGAAGAAGTTCATGAACGCGGCAGCACGCTCTCCACGGGGCAGAAGCAGCTCATCTCCTTCGCCCGCGCACTCGCCCACACTCCCAGGATTCTCATCCTCGACGAGGCCACCTCGAGCGTCGATACCGAAACCGAATTCCGCGTCCGCGACGCGCTCGACCGCATGGTCGAAGGCCGCACCTCGGTCATCATCGCCCACCGGCTCTCCACCGTGCAGCGCGCCAATAAGATCATCGTCATGCACAAAGGCCAGGTGAGGGAGATGGGCACTCACCAGCAATTGCTCGCCCAGCGCGGCATCTACTACAAGCTGTATCAACTGCAATACAAAGACCAGGAAGCGCCCCAAGCCACCGCCAGCGCTGACGATTAACCCCGTAGTTCAGAACTGGGTACGAACCCCTCGAGATCTCCGCTTTCACCCCGTCAACAGGAAAAAAAGGAGCGCAGGCTCCCCTCCCTGCGCTCCGACACCGCAGCCAGGGACTGGCCGCGGTCAACCCGGCCGCGGTCCATCCCCGGGCACTTTAAGGATGGACCTGCCATTCCCGGCACGGTAGCTTGATTCCCGTTTGGGTCGCGCTGCAGGCACCGGTCGCCGTCGGATCGAACCTCAGTGTGGTCGAGCAGTTCGATCCCGTTTGCGGCCCCCGCAAGTGTTGGCCTCGGTGAAGTCCCGGATTCGTGCCCCCAGGGTGACGCTGGTGAGGGTGAGCGCGGTGCACTGATCGCGGGTCAGAATCGCGGTTTGGGATTTCTTCGTTCCACCATCGCGCTGCCATGTTTCAGAGTGATCGGAGAAACGCTTGACCGGCTGCGTGCTGATCGGCATTCCCGAGTCACCATCGACAAAACTGCCGCTGCCTCCACGCGGCGACTTTCCCGCGAAAATGGAGAATGGTCAATGCTCCGGAAATAGCGCGTGCTTTGTGGCTGGATAGTGAACTAAATGTTTTGTTTACAATTGCTTACAGTGGCTTATTGCCGGCAAAACAATGCCTTCCCGTGTGTCCCATCCAGTGTTAGACTCGGAAGGCCCTCCCCCGTTGCTCCTCAAGCCTATGGGTTCTGCGCAGGCGTCTCCGACACTCGTCCGCTTCGGTTTGTTCGAAGCAGATCTGCGCGCGGGCGAACTTCGCCGCAACGGAGTGAAAGTGCGTCTCCAGGACCTTCCCTTCCGCGCTTTGACACTGCTCCTCAGCCGTCCGGGAGAGGTCATCACCCGCGAAGAATTCCGCCAGGCGCTTTGGCCACCGGATGTTTTTGTCGATTTCGAACAGGGCATCAGCAGCGCAGTCATGCGATTGCGGGACGCGCTCCGCGACGCCGCCGAGAATCCCATCTTCATCCAGACCATCGAGCGCCGCGGCTATCGCTGGATCGGTCCCCTCCATCCTCCGGAGGGGACAGCTCCGCTACCACCCGAGGAGGAATCGGTCACCGTCGCTGCCCCAACCGACGCCCGTTCTGTTCACTGGCGAAAGGCCGTTTTCGGCCTTCCGGTGCTGCTGTTGTTGCTGGTGGCGGCCTGGCGGTTCTGGCCGGCTCACCGCTACAGCCGCTACGTCAGGGGCGCGACCACCGCCCGCTCCACCGCCCATCGTGAGGCCGAGGAGTTCTATCTCAAAGGCCGCTTCTACTGGGACAAGCGCACTCCGGAGAGTCTGAACCAGGCCGTCGACGCTTTCACCCAAGCGATCGTGCACGACCCCAACTACTCCGACGCCTATGTCGGCCTGGCCGACTGTTACAACCTGCTGCGGGAGTTTTCCGCCATGCCCGAGAATGAAGCCTACTCTCGAGCCTATGCCGCAGCGAAAAAGGCGGTCGAGTTGGGCCCACAGTCCTCTGAGGCCCACGCGTCGCTCGCCTTCGTGACTTTCTGGGGAATGTGGGACGCCGCTGGCGCGGAAAAGGAATTTCGTCGCGCCCTCGAACTCGATCCCAATAATGCCAAGGCGCATCACTGGTACGCCACTGCGCTGCAGGCTCTCAATCGGGAAGACGAGGGGCTTGCGGAAATCGGTATTGCCCGCAGGCTGGACCCGGGTTCTGCCTCGATCTTGGCCGATCAGGGAGAATTGCTGCTTTCCTCAGGACACGTTGACGAGGCTGCGAAACTGCTGCGGCAACTCGAAGCCGCCCAGCCCGACTTCATATCCGCACATCGTTACCTGCGATTCCTGTACTTCAGCCAGGAAGATTGGCCGAGCTTCCTCACCGAGTGGAAGAAGGAAGCCCTTCTCACCCACGATCAAGCCATGTTGGCCGAGGTGGGGACAGCCACACAGGGGTTCGCCCAGGGCGGAAAGCAGAAAATGTTCCAGGCCCTGCTTTCCGAGCAGGAAGAACTCTACAAACAGGGCAAGGTGAACGCCTATTGTGTCGCCGTCAGCGCCAATCAACTCGGCGATCGCGATAACACCCTCAAGTATTTACGTCTGGCCATTCAGGCTCACGACTCGATGGCGGTGGTTCTCGCCCATGATCCGAATTTCGCCAGCCTCGACGGCGATCCCGCCTTCACCCGGCTCGTGGCTCGGGTCGGCCCCAGCCGTTGACCGTCATTTGTAGACATTCCCCGTGCGCCGCGGATCGTAGCTGATGACGGAGAACCGCGCGACCGTACCGCCTCCCGCCGGTGATTGCGATTCGAATCCGACGCGGATGGGGAGATCGGTGTCGAGGCTGAAAGTGCGCAGGTTCTGCCAGGCCTGTCCATCAGGAGAGAAATAGAACACATAGGTTTTGCCGCTCCGGGCGATGCGCAGGTAGACGGAATCGCTGGCGAGGCTCATGGAATTGCAATCGTCGGAGAGGTCGCGGGTTACGACGGTGACGAGAGTAGGTTTTCGATCCGGCGAGAATTCGAAGGACAGCTTGGCCCAGCGGTGATCGTCACCCATCAACATGAGCGCGCCTGCATCCCACTTGGCGGTGAAGGCCACCGAGACACGGGCAGTCAAAACATAGTCAGGCCCCGGTGTAAACAGCAAGATCGGAGCATTGTTCGCGACGGTGCCATCGAAGGGATCGACAAACCAGTCCGACTTCGCCTTCGAAGAAATCGTCAGCAGGTGGTGGCTGTCGTAGTTCCAGAATTGCGGCGTGTTTTTCCAGTCGAGCGGACCGGGAACACCCGAAATGGATGCGGTCCCCTGGCCGAAGGCGGGAGCGAGACAAAGCACCAGGGCTGCAATGTGGGTGAGAACAGGCTTCAAGTTGTTCATTGACATGATTTATAGCTGGTTTTGACGCTTCGCTGTGGAAATAAAGTCGGGCACTAGCCATGAGCTGTCGACGTGCGTGGCGCGCGCGCGCTCGCCGGCACGGCCGAGCAGCAGGTCATAAATTCTTGGAGGACGGGCGGGGTGCCCTAGGATCGCGCCAGTTTTTGGGGCGGTGACCTGGGCCAGCAGGCCTCCGCCTTCACTCATTTCATATTTGTTGCCAGATCAGGGGAACGCGAATAGGACAGACCAGTCGACCAAGGCTGAGCAATCCCGGAGAAGGCGTGTCTACATTCGGAGAGTCCGCAGGAGGCAAGTCACGCGCCGTCGGCCGGCCGCCGCCCGCCAGAATCGCGGTGTTCGCTGGAGGTCATGTCGTCACTCCGGCGAAGTGGAACACTGCGTCGTTTACGAGTCTCTCCGCCCTCCGGTCGGCTGGCTTTACAATACCCCGGTGCGCATCCTCATCTCCGCCGGCGAGGCCTCGGGAGAAATGTACGGCGCGCAGCTCATCCAGGCGCTGCGCCATCAGGATCCCGCGCTCGAATTTTTCGGCGTGGGCGGAGAGCGCATGCGCCTCGCCGGATGCGATACGCTCGTGGATGCCCAGGACCTCGCCGTTGTGGGCATAGCGGAAATCCTCAGCCACCTCCCCAGGATCTACGGACTGTTCAATCACCTCATCAGCGAAACCGACCGCCGCCGGCCCGACCTGGCCATCGTCATCGACTCGCCCGCGTTCAACTGGCGGGTCGCGCGCGAGATGCACCAGCGCGGCATCCCCGTCGTCTATTACGTGTGCCCGCAGTTCTGGGCATGGCGCCAGGGACGCGTCAGGCTGCTGCGCAAGTATGTCGACAAGGCGCTGGTGATCTTTCCTTTCGAAGAGCAGTTCTATCGGGAGCGCGGCGTGGACGCGACCTTCGTCGGACATCCGCTCGCCGACCTTCCCTTCCCGCCCATCGCCCGCGCCGACTACGCGCGCGACAATCACCTCGACCCCGCCAGGGACTGGATCACCCTCATGCCCGGCAGCCGCGTGAAAGAAGTGGGCATGAACCTGCCTGGCATCCTGGAGTCGGCGCAGAAGCTCGGCTGGAGCTACGAGTTCCTGCTTCCCGTCGCGCCCACGCTCGACCGGGGATTCGTGCAGAGCCTGATTGCGCGCCCGCTGCCTATCCGCCTGGTCCCGGACGCGCTGCCCGCTCTGGCTCACTCCCGTGGAGGCATTATCGCCAGCGGCACGGCGACGGTAGAGGCGGCCATGATGTCGACGCCATTCGTGATGGTCTACCGCGTCTCGCCCCTGACCTACCTGCTGGGCAAGCCGCGCATCAAGGTCCCGCACTTCGCCATGGTCAACCTCATTGCCGGGGGCGAGATTGTGCCCGAACTGGTGCAGCAGAACTTCACGGCGGAGAAAGTCGTGGCGCGGCTCAGCGAGGTGCTGCCTTACGGTCCGGCACGCGACAAGATGATCGCCGGTTTGAACCGCGTAAAAGCGCTGCTGCGGGGGCCAGGGCGGGAACATGCGCAGCCGGCGGAACGCGCCGCGGAGGCGGCGCTCGCACTGTTGCACGGCGAGCGGGCACAGGCCGCGCTTTGATCTGGTGTCGCGGCTTTGTCACCGGGAAGTCAACAATCCGCTAAACCTTGTGCTGCCAGCATCTTTTGCGTCACAATCTTCATCATAGTGAACAAAGGGAGAGGGTTTTTGATGGCTTTTGAAACTCGGCGCGGGCGTCGGGCCTTGGCGGTTTGCCTGGCTTTGTTATGTGTTTTGTTGGTCTTTCCGGCGCACGCGGCGGAGAAGCTGCGGTTGCGCGTCGACAACTACCAGATTGACGCCGAACTGAGCCCGCACACCCACAACATCACGGCGCACGCCAAGGTGACATTCACGGCGCTGGAAAACCTGACGGTGGCAAGCTTTGAACTGCACAACGCGTTGCGGGTGACGAAAGTCGTCGACGACAAGGGCAAGCCGCTGAATGCCGAACGCGTGACCGCCGACTCCACGGTGCGGGTTCCGCTGCCGAACGGCTTGGCCAAAGACACCTCGACCTCCCTCACCTTTGACTACGAAGGCCAACTGGATTCCGCCGACGACAGCCCAGTCCAGGGATTGAAGCTGGCTTCGATCAGCGACGACACCAGCTATCTTCTTTATGCCGGACGCTGGTTCCCGGTGAACGGATACGGCATCAACCGCTTCACCGCGACCATGAACATCTCCGTACCGGCGCACCAGGTGGTGATTGGCAGCGGAAAGGAAACCGTCAGCAACACCGCGCCCAGGAAAGGCACGGCTGGCGGGGGCGCGCTCAAGACCTACAGCTTTACCTGGGACAAGCCGAGCTTTCCGGGTACGGTGATCGTCGGACAGTTTCAGGAGTTCAAGAGTGACGAAGCGGGAATGGACCTGCACGTCTTCTTCCAGCCTACGCATCAGAACCTCGGCGCGAGCTACGCCGAAACCGCGGTCAAGGAATTCACCTACTTTGTAACTCTATACGGGACGGCGCCTTCGACCACGCTGAAGATCGTGGAGATTCCCGACGACACGGTGCCGACGGCGTACGCGCCGGAGATTGCGGCCATCGCCAGCCGCGGGATCACCGAGAAGATCAATTACCGCCTTCTCGGCAACACGATTGCGCATCAGTGGTGGGGTGTTTCGGTCAGCCCCGATTCGCGCGATGACTGGTGGCTGGGCGACGGCTTCGCCCGTTACTCGGAAGCCCTCTATGTAGAGAATGCCGCGGGGTCGGCGGGCCTGGAAGAAGTGGTGAAAGACATGTCGGTGGGCGCGCTCGCCTATGACACGGTGCCGCTGTCGAGCGCGGGCAAACTGGATCTGTTTTCGCAGGAGTTCCAGTCTCTTGTCACCGACAAAGGCGCCATGATTCTGCACATGCTGCGCTGGGTGCTGGGTGACGCCAAGTTCAACCAGACGATGCGAACTTTTGCCACGAAGTACGCCGGCAAGTCGGCGAACCTGGATGAGTTCAAAGCCATCGCTGAACAGAACTATGGAGATCAACTGACATGGTTTTTCTCCCAGTGGCTGGATTCAACAGGGGCGCCGGAGTTCAAGTCGAAGTACACCGTCTACCGGCTGGGCACGGGGAAGGGTTTCCGCGTGGTGGGCGAGATTTCCCAGGACCTCGATTTGTTTCGCATGCCTGTCCAGCTGAAGATTGACACCGACGGCAAGACAGAGATCAAGCGCATTGACGTTGTAGGGACCAACTCCCCGTTCTCGATCGAGACGTTTGGCAAGCCGCGGCGGGTGCTGATCGATCCCGAGAACCGGGTTTTGAAGAACTCCATCGAGATCAAGATGCGGGCTTCGATCATGCGCGGCCAGGCGCTGGTGCAGCAGGGGGATATGGCAGGGGCGCTGACGGAATACAACAAGGCGCTCGACGTCAACAAGAACAGCTCACTTGCGCACTATCGCGTTGCCGAGGTGTTTTTCCAGCAGAAGAATTACCAGGCCGCGGCGAACGCCTACCGCGAGGCGTTAAACGGGGATGGCGAGCCGCGCTGGACGGAAGTGTGGAGCCACATTCAGCTGGGCAAGATCTTCGACATCACGGGACAGCGCGAGCGGGCCACCAACGAGTATCGCCAGGCGCTGCAGACCAATGACAACACGCAGGGGGCACTGGAAGAAGCGCGCAGGTATCTGCAGAAGGCTTACGAGCAGTCGAAGAGCAACGGGATGTGAGGACCTTGCTCGTTTTCCAGTTCTTCTTTCAAAACCCTGAAAAAAGCATAACCGCAAGCAACGCGAAGGGCGCAAAGGAACGCGTTCCCGGCGCGGTGAGCGCCTTCCGGGGAGTGTGCCTTCGCCTCGTGCGAGACGGACGGTCGCGTCGGCCTCTAGGTGTTTCTTGCAGGCGGGGAGGCCCGTCGTTGCCTTAATTCTCGCGGACGAATTCGGCTTTCGGGGCTTTGGCGTGGTCTTTCTTCAGGGCGCGGGCAATGTCGCCTAAGGGGGTGTTGTCGCTGCCGGGGGCAAATTCCCACAACGGTCTTTCGCCCTTGGCATAGCTATAGGTGGAGTTCTGCGACAGGGTCTGCTCGCGGGCTGTGGGCGCGTAATTGGCGCGCTGGGGATGACTCGGCATCTGAAATACCGAAACCTGGCTGCTGAGAACGCCGCCGCCCGCGTTCTGCGCGAAGGCTGCAGCTGTCGAGAGAAGAAACAAAACGCACAAGATCGATTTCATCATGTTACCCCCGGTTCGAAACCCAATGGGTTCGTGGTCCCACCCCGGTTGAGTGCATCCGCGATACCAAACCGGCGTCGAGGAAGTGTCATGGTATCAATGCGCGGGGAGGGGGAGGTGCAAAAGTTTGCGCATATTGGATTGGCGGGCATGGGAGCCGCTTGGACAACAGAAGGAACAGGGTAACCGTAAAGGGCGCGAAAGATGGAACGAGACATTCTGTCACCGCAGGGCGCGCCTTCAGCGCACAGTGGGCGGGGACGCCGTGCTTCACAAGGTGGCAGGGGGGCTAATAGGCCCAGCGCAGGAGGGTGGCGCCGACGGTGAATCCTGCACCGACGGAGGCGAGCAGGACGAGGTCGCCTTTTTTCAGCCTGCCCTCCTCGCGCGCGGTCTGCATGGCAAGGGGGATGGTTCCGGCGGTGGTGTTGCCGTAGCGTTCGATGTTGATGATCACGCTGGCGGAATCCAAGCCAACCCGCTCGGCGGTGGCGGTGATGATGCGCTTGTTGGCCTGGTGGGGGATAAAGACCTTGACTTCGCTGCCCTGCAGTTGATTGCGTTCCAGGATCTTCTCGCACAGTTCTGCCATTTTCTTGACGGCGTACTTGAAGACGGCCTGCCCGTCCTGGTGAACATAGTGCATCTTCCGGTCGACCGTCTCGTGGGTGGAAGGATTCAGGCTGCCTCCGCCGGGCATATAGAGCGAGCAGGCGCCGGCGCCGTCGATTTCGTGCAGGTAATCGATGATGCCGAGG
Organism: Terriglobales bacterium; assembly: GCA_035262225.1. Taxonomy (GTDB): domain Bacteria; phylum Acidobacteriota; class Terriglobia; order Terriglobales; family Acidobacteriaceae; genus DATFTE01. The sequence goes on along the minus strand of DATFTE010000074.1, from coordinate 31,499 downwards.
GAGTCATCTTCGGCTGGTTCAAGGATCACTGCGCCCGCGCCGTCACCGAAGATGACGCAGGTGGCGCGGTCGGTGTAGTCGATGATGGAGGACATGACGTCGGCGCCGATGACCAGGACTTTCTTGTGCGCGCCAGAGGCGATGAATTGTGCTCCCGCCTGCAGGGCATACAGAAAGGCGGAACAGGCAGCGGAGAGGTCGAATCCCCAGATTCCCTTGGCTCCTAATTTGTGCTGCACCAGGCAAGCGGTGGAGGGGAAAAACATGTCGGGGGTGACGGTGGCGACGATGATGGCTTCGATGTCGGCGGGGGTCAGGCCGCGCTCGGCGAGAGCTCTTTTCGCGGCTTCGACGGACAGATCGCTGGTGGCCACACCTTTGTCGACCAGGTGGCGTTGGCGGATTCCGGTTCTGTCAAAAATCCACTGATCCGTGGTATCCACCATTTTTTCGAGATCGGCGTTGGTGAGAAGGCGCGGTGGAACGTAGGTGCCCAGAGCGCTGATTTTGGCGCGGATAGGATGGCTCAATGAATTCTCCTGGGAACTCAGTATTTTGAAGGATTGACAGAAGAATGTCTAACCGGGAAATAAGTCAGGCACCGGCGACCCACTGCACACGCAAGAGCCCGTTACCGTTGCTTCCTTCCGGACCTGGCGGGGTTGGCGGGAACGCGTCGCGCGGGAGCGATGCCTGACCAAATTCATTTTAGCATCTTGAGTTTTTGGGGCCTTCACCACAAAGACGCAGACAAAAGCAGGACCAGGAAAAATCCCTACCCGAACCGCTTAACCGCAATGGGCGCGACGGAGAACCTTCCAGGCCCGGGACAGGTGTCCCCCATGGATTCTCGCGGGAGGCTCGCTTCGCGCGTACCCGGACGATGCCGCCATCCTACCCGGATCGCGAGGAGGATGAAGGCGTCGCTCCTGAGCGGCAGGCCCGTGACCTTGGTATTTGCCCAAGCGCAGGCTGCTCTTCCCTTTCGCGCGGTGATCGCTAACAATAGAAGTTTCCATGCAAACCGACACAGGACAGCTCTGGACGATTCCGCTGCCGGCGGCGATCGAGCGATATCTGGAACTTGCGCTTTACCTGCTGGTGCTGACGGGCTTCGGCGCGCTGGCATCGAGCGGGGGCCTGGATTTTCCTACCGTGGCACTGGTGGGTGCAGCTCTGCTGTTTCGCGGCTACCTGCTGATGAAACGGCGGACGTTGCGATTGCCGGAGCGCTGGCTTACGGCGCTGACGCTGGTCTACATCGCGTTTTACCTGGCCGACTACTTTCTGATCTCCGGTTCGTTTCTGACCTCGACGGTGCATCTGGTTCTGTTCGTCATGGTGGTGCGGCTGTTTTCGGCCCACCGCGACCGGGACCGTTATTTCCTGGCGGCGATCGCGTTTCTGATGGTGCTGGCGGCGGCGGTGCTGACGGTGGACAGCGTTTTCCTCCTGGCTTTCGCGGCGTTCATGCTGGTGGCGGTGGTCACGGTGATGTTGATGGAGATGGCGCACGCCTCCCGCAAAGCCACCGTGCAGTCGCGGGAGTCGAGCGACAAACTCGCCTACCGGCACATGGCGTTTTCCCTCGCTGGAGCCGGGCCGGTGCTGGCTGTGCTGATTCTCCTGGGAGCGGCGGTGATCTTCTTCATCCTGCCGCGGTTTTCCGCCGGGTACCTGAGCAGCTACAACCCGGGCCGCGAACTGAGCACCGGATTCAGCGACCGCGTGGAACTGGGGCGGATCGGCCAGATTCAGCAATCGAATTCCGTGGTGATGCACATCGAGATCGACGATGACACGAAGGGGGCGTTCGAGCTCAAGTGGCGGGGAGTCGCATTGAATGTCTTTGACGGGAAGACGTGGGCGAATTCCCATCCCAGATTCGCCTTGCGACGGCTGCCCGACGGTTCGTTCGATCTCTCGGAGCGGGAGGTTCTCGAGCGCGGGCGGATGGCGCAATCCATCCATTATCGCGTGCTGATGGAGCCGGTGGGTTCTGCGGTCTTCTTTCTGGCGTCGACGCCGCGCCGCCTGCAGGGCAACTACCGGATGGTGTCGATGGATGGCGGAGGAGCGGTATTTAACATGGATCCTGAGCATCCGGTGGGCAGCTACGAAGCGTCGTCGGTCCTGCCGGTCCGCCGGCCGGCGGAACTGCGCGAGGCGGGTACGGAGTATCCGGCAGAAGTGCTGCTCGACAACCTGCAACTGCCGTCACTGGACACGCGCATTCCGCGGCTGGCGGAGAAGATTACGGCGGGGTTGAACAACAACTACGACCGGGCGGCAGCGATTGAGTCTTATCTGCGCAACAACTTCGGCTACACCCTCGAGCTGCCGCGGGTGATGCCGCACGACCCGCTGGCCAACTTTCTGTTCGAGCGGAAACGCGGGCATTGCGAGTATTTCGCTTCGTCGATGGCGGTGTTGCTGCGGTGGCTGCGTATTCCAGTGCGGGTAGTGAACGGCTTCCGCGGCGGAGAGTTCAACGACCTCACTTCACAGTACGTGGTGAGGGCCAGAAGCGCTCATGCCTGGGTGGAGGTGTACTTTCCCGGATATGGCTGGATTGATTTCGATCCCACTCCGGCAGGCCCAGCGGCGGTACCCACCGGTTGGGGGCGGATCGCGCTGTACTTCGACGCAATGGCGTCATTCTGGCGGGAGTGGGTGGTCAACTATGATGCCAGCCACCAGCAGCTGGTTGGGCGCAGCGTGATCAGCAACAGCCGGCGCATGCTCGATGAATTGCGGAGTTGGGGGCGCCAGCATTACCAGGCGATGCTGGATGCGGCGCGGCAGACCGAACGCACCGTTTCACAGGCTCCCGTGCCCTGGACCCTGGGGGGAGTGCTGGTCACGATGGTGCTGGCGCTGGGGGCGAATCTGCGGCGGCTGCGACGGATGATGGAGCGGCGGCGATTTGCCCGGCAACCGGAAAAGGCACCGCGGGCGGCCGCCACGATCTGGTACGAGAAGATGATCCGACTGGTACGGCGTAGAGGCTGGCACAAACACCCGTTCCAGACGCCGACCGAGTTTGTGCGGTCGATCGAGGATCCGCGGGTGCGGGAGGCGGTGGAAGAGTTTACCCGCCGCTACGAGCGTGCTCGTTTCGGCGATTCGGCCGAAGATGCCTGCCAGTTGCCCGAGATCTACGAGGAAATCTCGGACGTGGCGCGCCGTTGAGATCTAGAAATGCCAGACAACACCACCCCCGAGGTAAAGGTTGTGCTGCCGGCTTCTACGGGTGTCGATGTTGAGCGGGGGCACGCCGGAGTAGAAGTCGCGGATCTCGCCGCGGAGGCCTATGTTATGCCAGACGCGGACGTCGAGTCCGCCGCCGAACTGAAACACGCCGGTGTTCTTACTGCTCGGACCCGGATTCTGGCCGCCGAATACCAGGTTGTCGCTCGTGCTGAAGCGGCCGAAGCCGCCTCCGACGCTGAGCCAGGGCGAAACGGCGGTGTTGGCGAAGAGATTGACTCGGCCGGCGGGGGTGATGAAGAAGGATTTGTAGCTCTCCGGGATCACATTGAAGGCGTAGTTCAGATCTTCATCGAGATTGAATACCACCGGGACTTCCGCCGAGAGCTGCAGGAAGGTTCCGCTGCCCAGTATGTGACGGGCGTAGTTGAAGCTGAAGGTCAGACCATTTCCCGAATGCAGGACAAATCCCGGGGTAGCGGGCACACCCTGGTCCGAAATGAAGGTGCGTCCAATGGTTCCCGCAATTTCATTGGCGCCTTGCGCCGCTGCAGTGATAGTGAGAAGGGTGACAAGGATAAGCGCAGACAAGAGCCTGGTGACAGTCATCGTACCTCCTACCAGAAGCAGGCCTGCCAGAGTATCCACTAGCCTAGCATGGGGTGACCGGTTCACGCGGAACATTCGGTGGCATCGTTTGATGCTGTACCCATTCAGCGTCCGAGCCTACTGTTAAATTTCGCAGTGCGGAAGGTGACGCGGTGAATGCTAGAATAGAGAGATTGCATGCGTGAAAATGTTCTCACTGTACCCGCCGGCGACGCGCCTTCCGACGGTGGGGCCAGGACAACCAGGGTGGGTTTCGTCAGCCTGGGATGTCCCAAGAATCTCGTCGACAGCGAAGTGATGATGGGAATCCTCGGACGGGCGGGGGCTGAACTCGCCGCGCGGCCGGAGGACGCAGATGTCATAGTCGTAAACACCTGCTCGTTCATCGAGGCCGCTCAACAGGAGTCGGTCGACACCATTCTCGAGATGGCCCGCCACAAGAGCGACGGCCGCGCCAGAAAGCTCGTGGTTGCCGGCTGCCTGGTGGAACGCTTTCGCGACGAAATCCGGAAGAACATGCCCGAAGTCGATGCGGTGGTGGGTACCGGGGAACTGGAAAACATTGTGGCCGCGACGGGCCTGGGTCCGAGGCGGGATTCGCCGTTCCGCATTCTCGAGGCGCGTCCGGAAGGCGCGGCGCGGGCCGTACAAGGACGATTTTCGCGCGAATCCTGGGATGGAGCGATCGCCGATCTTCCCAACTACCTCTACGACGATACTACTCCGCGGGTACTGGCGACGCCGGGCTACAGGGCGTACCTGAAGATCGCAGAGGGGTGCGATCATCCCTGCAGTTTCTGCATTATTCCGCAGCTGCGCGGGCAATTTCGCTCGCGGCGTTTCGAGTCGGTGGTGGCGGAGGCGGAGCTTCTCGGGCGCTCGGGAGTGCGCGAGATCACGCTGATCGGCCAGGACACGACCTGCTACGGCGAGGACTTTGGATTGAAAGACGGGCTTGCACTGCTGCTTGAGAAGTTGGCGGCGATCGAGGACTTGCGCTGGGTGCGGTTTCTGTACGCCTATCCCAACAAGATTACGGGCCGGCTGCTCGACACCATCGCGGCGCACGAAAAGATCTGTTCTTACATCGATGTGCCATTGCAGCATGCCGCAGCCGGGGTGCTCAAACGGATGAAGCGCGGCGGCGCCGCAGACATCTTCCTGCGCTCCATCGAGAAGATGCGTCACGCGGTTCCTGGCATCGCGCTGCGCACATCCTTCATTGTCGGTTTTCCGGGGGAAACCGAGAAGGAGTTTGAGGAGCTGTGCGAATTTGTGCGCGCGGCGCAGTTCGACTGGATGGGCGCCTTCGGCTATTCCGACCAGCAGGGGGCCGCGGCGTTTTCCCTGCTGGGAAAGCTCGGTCAGCGCGAGATCGAGGGCCGCCGCAAGCAGCTGATGAAGATCCAGCGGACGATCAGCAAGAGAAAGAAAAAGAGTCTCATAGGGCAGGAATTTGATCTCCTGCTTGAGGGCACCTCCGAAGAAAGCGATTGGTTGCTCGAAGGGCGTACGGTGATGCATGCCCCGGAAATTGATGGCAAAGTGCTGGTCAATGACGCGCCGGGGAACTTTCAGCCGAGGCCCGGAGAGTTTTACCGTTGCCAGATCACCGGGGCGCACGACTATGATCTGGTCGCACGCATCCTCTAATCCGCCATGGCTGGCAAGCGCAAGCCGACAGTCCAATGCCCGACCTGCAAGGCGCGGGTGAAGAAAACCGGTCCCGACTTTCCGTTTTGCAGCGAGCGTTGCCGCCTCATCGATCTCGGAAAATGGGCCAGTGGCGCTTACGTGATCTCCTCGCCCCTCCCTGACACCGGTGACCAGGCGGATGATCGTGACTTCGACAAGAAACAATGAACGACTGTCCCAGGGTTCCGACCATCCACCAGGCCTCCACGCGTCCACGAGCCCCGCTCTGGGCCAAGCTGACAGCCACTTTTTTTGGCGCTGGGCTCATGCATCCCGGTCCCGGGACCTGGGGCTCAGCAGCGACGGTGATGCTTTGGTGGGTTGTCAGCCGTTGGACTCCGGTGTGGGCGCAACCGGCCACGGCCGCCATGCTGGCAGCTCTCGCAGTGGCGATCGGCATACCGGCGGCCACTTACATGAGTCGTGCGACGGGATTGAAGGATCCGCAGTTCGTGGTGATCGACGAAGTGGCGGGACAGCTGATCGCTTTTATCGCGGTCCCGGTGTCATGGAAATCTCTTTTGCTCGGTTTTATACTTTTTCGGGGGTTCGACATCGTGAAACCGTGGCCGGTACGCTGGCTGGAACGGCTCCCGGAAGGCACTGGAATCGTGATTGACGACGTAGGCGCCGGCCTGTACGCGCTGGCCGTGATGCAGATGGTGCTGCGTCTCGGATGGCTGGCGGGCTAGAGCTCGCATCCAAGAAATCGGAGTCAGGAAAACTCAGAGTCGATGGGAATCTCGGATCACCTGCTCGGGAAGAAAAACGTCAACGGTAAACCCCACATCGAGGCGATTTACCCCTCCGCCGCGATGCCCGGCGGCGAGGTGCGCATCAGCGGGCGGGGCCTGCGCCCGGTGGATCTGCAGCGGCCGCGCGTGCGCTTCGGCGACCTCGACGGGGCGGTGGTCATCAGCTCCGACGATTTCCTGGTGGCGAGGGTGCCGCCCGGCGCATCCTCCGGGCCGGTGGTGGTATCAACCAACGGGAATGCGAGCAATCCGCACGAGATCCGGGTTGCGGTTCCGATCGCCGAGAATCTTCACCCGGTCACGAACCCGGCGATCGATGCCGAAGGCAATATTTACGCGACCTTCTCGGGATCCCGGGGACAGAAGGTCCCAGTGTCCATCTTCAAGATCGACACCAACTACACGGTCAAGCCTTTTGTGACCGATATGATGAACTCCACCTCCATCGCGTTTGACCGCGCGGGGGTGATGTACGTCTCTTCGCGCTTCGACGGCACGGTCTACCGCGTGGCCGGCAACGGCACCATGTCGACCTACGCCGAAGGCATGGGAGTCGCCACCGGAATCGCTTTCGACAAGGATGAAAACCTGTACGTCGGCGACCGCAGCGGCACGGTCTTCAAGATTGCCCGTGACCGCCAGATTTTCGTGTTCGCCACGCTCGAAGCCAGCGTTTCCGCCTACCATCTCGCGTTTGGGCCGCATGGCGACCTATTTGTGACCGGACCCACAACCTCGAGCTTCGACTGCGTGCACAAAATCGATCCTCAAGGCAACGTGTCGACGTTCTATCGCGGCCTGGGGCGGCCGCAGGGCCTGGCCTTCGACGTGGACGGCAATCTCTACGTTGCCGCCTCCCTGGGAGGCAAGCGGGGAATCGTGAGGATTACGCCGCAAGGCAAAGCCTCGCTGCAGGTTTCCGGCCAGGGACTGGTGGGTCTGGCCTTCGCGCCCGGGCGTTCAGTGGTGCTGGCAACCACCAGCAGCGTTCACCACTTGGCGTGGAATATTCAGGGCCTGATGACCGAGTAGCCTCGCCTTTCCGCCGCGCCGGCCGGATTCGGACCATTCATCGGTTACACTCTTAGCGTGAACGCCGAGATCATCGCGGTCGGTTCCGAGTTACTGACTCCCTATCGCCAGGACACGAATTCCCTGTTTCTCACCGAACGGCTCAACCAGCTAGGAGTGGATGTCGCGTTCAAAACCATCGTGGGCGATCGCCTCCCGCATCTGACCCAGACCGCGAAGCTGGCGATTGCCCGTTCCGACATCGTGATCTTCGTGGGAGGCCTGGGCCCCACCGAAGATGACCTGACGCGGGAAGCGGTAGCTCGAGCGCTGGAGCTGGGTTTAGAGCGAGATCCCGAAGTGTTAAAACGCCTGGAGCAGCGCTTCGCCGCCCGCAAGTACGTCATGACGCCCAACAACGCCAAGCAGGCGGATGTGATTGCGGGGGCCACTGTGCTGCCCAACTCCAACGGCACGGCGCCGGGCCAATGGATCAGCGGCAAATACGACGGCCACGACAAATTCATCCTGCTGCTGCCTGGGCCGCCGCACGAACTGAGAGCTCTGTTCGACCAGCAGTGCCTGGAGCGGCTCCGGGCGAAGCTGCCGCTTGTTCATATCGCGACCCGGGAGCTGAAGATCACGGGCCTGGGAGAATCGCAGGTCGATGCCCGGGTGGCTCCCATTTACAAACGCTACTCCGACGTGGAGACGACGATTCTGGCGGGAGCGGGAGAAATTCAACTGCACCTCAAGACCCGGAGTCACTCGCTCGAGGCCGCGCAGGAGCGGGTGGACGAACTTGCCGGGAAGATCGAGGAGGAGATGGGAGACCTGGTCTTCTCCGACAACGGAGATCCGATGGAGCGGATCGTCGGCTACTTCCTCGGGATGCGCGGCGCCACACTCGCGGTCGCCGAATCATGCACTGCCGGGCTGATCGCCGAACGAATCACTTCGGTCAGCGGAAGTTCGAGATATTTTCTCGGCGGCGCCGTGGTGTACTCGAATGCATTGAAGACTGCGTTCGCCGACGTTCCGCCCGACCTGATTCAGAAGCATGGAGCGGTAAGCAGTGAGGTGGCCGGCGCGCTCGCCAACGGGATCCGCCAACGATGCGGCTCCACTTTCGGCCTGGGGGTGACCGGAGTCGCCGGGCCGACCGGGGGCACACCCGAAAAGCCGGTAGGCCTGGTCTTTCACGGGCTGGCGACGGAAGACGGAACTGAAGTCATCGAGCGCAACTTTCCCGGCGACCGCAAGCGTATCCGCTGGTTTGCCAGCCAGCAGGCGCTTGACATGGTGCGACGAAAGCTGAGGTAGCGGCCGTCGGTCGTCGTCATCAGTGGTCAGGAACAGCCTAAGGCAACGGGTAGAAGCGACGGCGCCCGAATGCGACTTTTTGTAGCTCTCGATCTCGGCCCGGCTGTGCGCCAGCGCATTCAGCTTTTCATGGATGGGGTTCGCGAATTCGCGCCCGATGCACGCTGGGTGCGTCCGGAATCACTCCATGTCACGTTAAAGTTCATTGGCGAGAAGCCGAAGGAGGCAGCCGGGCAGATCCGGGCAGCGCTCGAGACAATCCACGCCGCATCGTTTGCCATCACCTTTCAAGGCTACGGTTTCTTCCCCACCTCCAGGTCGCCGCGCGTCTTCTGGCTCGGCATGCAATCGGGCCCGCAACTTTCGAGCCTCGCCAGGCTTGTCGATGAGACCACGTTTTCACTGGGGATTCCGCGCGAGGACCATGCCTTCAGCCCGCATCTGACGCTGGCGCGCGGCGGAGGAGGCTCGGGTGCGCCCCGCCGTCAAGAGGGGGATCGCCCGAACCGCAATTTTCAGCGCTTGCAGGAGAGAGTCGGGGTTCTTCCGCCTCCCGAGTTTGGTACGATGACGGCGCACGAGTTCTTCCTCTACCAAAGCGAATTGGGACGCGGCGGCTCACGCTACACGAAGCTGGCGCGGTTCGCTTTGGAATGAACGTGGCAAACGGGAATCTGCGCCCATGGCTCCACTTGAAGTCACCATCGTCCTCGGTTACTTGCTGGGATCGATTCCGTTCGGATACCTGCTGGTAAGAATTTTCCGCGGTCAGGACATTCGCCAGACTGGCAGCGGCAACATCGGAGCTACCAATGTTTCGCGTACTTCGCCGGCGCTCGGGATCCTTACCTTGCTTCTGGATGCGCTGAAAGGACTGGCTGCGGTGGCGCTTACGCATTTTCTGTATCCCGAGCGCCCGACCCTCGCCGGAGTCGCGGCGCTCGCCGCGGTAGTCGGTCACATATTTCCCCTCTGGCTGAAGTTTCGCGGGGGAAAAGGGGTTGCGACCGGACTGGGCGCGTTTATTCTTCTTGCGCCCAAGGCGATTGTGGCCACGGTGCTGCTGTTTGCCGCGATGGTGGTGGTTTTTCGCTTTGTATCGCTGGCGTCGATCACGTCGACTGCGCTGTTTCCCGTACTCGCCTGGGCCCTGGATGGTTACCGGGACCGGCCCGGCATGCTGACCTCAATGGCGGCCGCCTCGGCGTTGATCATCGCCCGGCATCGCCAGAACATTCACCGCTTGCTGGCGGGAACCGAAAGCCGGTTCCAGTTGAGGCGGGGATGAGCCGGATCGCCGTCATCGGCGCGGGAGCGTGGGGCACAGCACTGGCCATTGTGCTGGGGCGAAAAGGCTCACATCAGGTGCGGCTCTGGGCCCGCGAGGAAGAAGTGCGGGAGTCGATCTCGGCCCGGCGAATGAATGAACTGTTTCTTCCCGGATGTCAGGTTCCGGAGACAGTCAGAGCGACGAACGATTGGAAAGAAGCCCTCACCGATGCCGAGATGGTCGTCAGCGTCATGCCCTCCCACCACTGCCGGGCGCTGTTCGCACAGATGCACGAGTACCTCGCACCGGAGACTTCGCTGGTCAGCGCCACCAAGGGGATCGAGGGTGAGTCGTTGATGCGGATGTCAGAGGTGATCACCGATTCGCTTCAGAGGACGCGAGGATTCATACCGCACATCGCTGCGCTGAGCGGGCCCACGTTCGCCAGGGAGGTTGCCCGCGGGGACCCTACCGCGATCACGGTGGCCTCGCCCGATGCGGCGCTGGCGGAGACCATTCAGCGCGAGTTCAGCGACCCGCGTTTTCGCGTCTACACCAACGATGACATGGTTGGCGTCGAACTGGGAGGAGCGCTGAAGAACGTCATTGCGATCGCTGCCGGCGTCTGCGATGGACTGGGTCTGGGGCACAACTCGACGGCGGCGTTGATTACGCGGGGGCTCGCCGAAATCACTCGCCTGGTGGTGGCCTGCGGCGGGCGTTCGGAGACGATGGCGGGACTGGCCGGGCTTGGCGACCTGGTTCTCACCTGCACCGGGGGCCTCTCGCGCAATCGCAGCGTCGGCGTCGAACTGGGACGGGGGAAGAAACTCCCGGAAATCATGGCCGGGATGCACGGCATGGTGGCCGAGGGAGTGTTCACCACGGGCGCTGCTGTGGGCCTGGCTCGCGCGCGCCGGGTCGAGATGCCCATCACCGAGCAGATGAACGCCATTCTGCACGACGGCAAAGCTGCAGGCGATGCCATTCACGATCTGATGACGCGCACGGCGAGGAGCGAGACGGGACTCTATCGCAATCCGGGATGACCCGGGGATTCCCCGGCAGTCGTCATCTTCCCGGATACTCTCCGACGCGGGCAAAGCTTCCAATTTCGACTTCGCTCTCCGTCAGTGACTGGCACTCGGCGTCGATGAAGGCGTATCGCGCGGCGTTTTGTTGACGGAATCGCTGGTAAGCCTCGCGGGAACTCCAGAAGTCCAGCGTGACATATCGTCCGGGGATGCTTGCATCGCGGTGCAGTTCAGTGCCGGAAAAACCGTCGCCGGTTCTGAACAACTGCGCCCACCGTCCTTCGCTCCCATACGCCCTTTCAAAGTCCGCTTCCATTCCCGGCTGCACGCGAAATTCCCAGATCACCACGTATCCCCAATCAGCTTGCATGTTAGCTCCTCAGCGGCTGGTTTTTAGCGAAGGCGCGGTCGGGTGCCAAAGCTCGCCGAACGACATATTTTGTCAGGTACCTCGGTAATCGGCGCAGTGGGTGGAATGCAAGTAAAATTTTAGAGGTACCGGACCCTCTGGTCCGAGCGGTCAGCGCCCCTTGTCCACGAAACTGCCCATCCCGTCGCGCATTCCCATTCTGTACGTCATCCTGAGCGTGCTGGTATTGATCAGCGTTGTGCCCATGTACCTTTACTCGGTGCAGGTGGAACGGATCAACCGCGACCGCATGATCACCAACGAGCGCCTGCTGCAAAACACAGTGACACGGTCGCTGGCGGATGACATCTCCCAGCACCAGGAATCGCTGCGCATGATGCTGGCTAATCTCTCGTCCGCCCTACAGGTGACGAGTGGCGGAGACATTACCGGCGCGCACGTGGAAGCACCCGAATTGCGCGCTCTGCTCGAGAATTTTGTCTCTTCGTCGGATGATCTGGCCTATGCGACGCTGCTGAATTCCGAGGCCAAAGGGATCTCTGCGGGGAGGATCGCTCCCGACGCCTTTCTGCAGCGCGAACTGGAGCGCGCCTACGCCGCCGCGCGTGACGGCCGCGCCTACAACGGGCAAGCGCTGGTGGTGGGCAGCGGCAAATCCGCCCGCACGGTCGTGCTGGTCAGCACCCCGGTGACGTACGCGGGGCGATTCCTGGGCATGATTGGCGCAGTCGAAGACCTGCAATTTCTGATTCGCCGCTTGCAGGAGGTGAATCGTGGCGGCCTGACGCCCTATGTGGTGGACAGCCAGGGTCGCCTGGTGGCGGGGACGGCAGTCAACCTGGCGACGGGTCAGGACATGACCAACTCGGAAATCGTCAGGAATTTCGTGGAGCAGGGTTCCAAGCCGCAGATGCTGGCCGCCACCCGGGAATTCAGCGAAACCCAGGACCAGGCCACGGTCAAGATGCTGGGCACCTACAGCCCGGTCGTCAACCTGGATTGGGCGGTGGTGGTGCAAAAGCCGCGCAACGAGGCCTACAGTGGCGTGTACGAAGCCGAAAATACGGCGCGGTTACTCGCCATGCTGGCGGTGTTTCTCAGTGTGGCCATCAGCATTCTGGCGGCGCGGCTGATTACCAACCCGCTCGAAGTGCTGACCGAGTCGAGCCGCGCCATCGCCCGCGGAGATTTTTCGCGGCGAGTCCATCTCAAGAGCCGCACGGAAATCGGGGAGCTGGCGGACACCTTCAACACCATGTCGGACGAGCTGGAGCATTTCGTTCTCGACCTCAAGCGCGCCGCTTCGGAAAACCGCCAGCTGTTCATGAGCTCCATCCAGATGCTGGCCGGAGCGGTCGACGAGAAAGATCCCTATACCCGAGGCCACTCCGACCGGGTTACGCGATACTCCATGATGATTGCCCGCGAGATGGGCTGTGAGAAAGACTTCATCGAAACCGTTCGCGTGGCCGCCCAACTGCACGACGTGGGCAAGATCGGCATCGAGGATCGCATTCTCAAGAAACCCGGAGCACTCACGCCGGAAGAGTACGAGATCATGAAGACGCACACCACCAAGGGGGCGAACATCCTGCGGCCTGTGCCGCAACTCGCGGAAATGCTGCCGGGCATAGAACTGCACCACGAGTCGCTCGACGGCCGGGGATATCCGCACGGCCTGAAGGGCAATGAAATCCCTCTGCTCCCGCGCATCATCGCGGTGGCCGACACTTTTGATGCTCTGACGACCAACCGTCCTTACCAGCAGGCCCACGAAGTGCACGACGCGTTGAAGATCATTCACTCTCTCTCGGGAAAGCGTCTGGATCCGCAGGCGGTGTTTGCGCTGGACGCGATCTACAACCGCGGGGAGATCCGTATCCAGAAGCCGGGTATGCCTGCAGCCAGGACGGCGGCGTCCGCAACCGACATTCCATTGGTCGAAAACGGACGAGCGGTGGCGGAAACCTCCCTCTAAAACGGACCGGCCTTGCAGCCACATTGAAATGGTCCTTCCCAGGCCGCCTGGCCGGACCGCAGGCTCGCCATCCCCTATAATTGTCATTGGCTCTCCCATGATTCAGACTCTGTTTGGCAGCCTCGACGAGCAGCAGAAACCCAGCTTCATAGACCGCATGAAGGAAGCGGTCACGCGCACCCGCGAGAATCTTGCCGAGCGCATCGAGGAAGTTGTCTCCTTCAACAAGGAAATCGATCGCAACACCCTTGACGACCTCGAAGCCACGCTGATCGGCGCCGACCTGGGCACCACGACCACACGCGAGGTGCTCGCGCAGCTGCGGGAGCGCGCCGACCGGAAGCAGATCAAGGACGTGGACGAGTTAAAGCGTTTGTTGAAGAATGAATTGTTATCCATCCTCGCACAGGCCAACTCCCGTCCAGTACAAAAGGTCGACGGCACCCCGGAGGTGATCCTGGTTGTGGGGGTGAACGGAACCGGCAAAACCACCACCATCGGCAAGCTGGCGGGGGTGCTGCGTGCCGACGGCAAGACAGTTCTGCTCTGTGCCGCCGACACCTTTCGCGCCGCCGCCATCGAACAACTCGACATCTGGGGGGACCGGACGGGTACGGAGGTCATCAAAACCAAGCCAGGAGGCGATCCCTCCGCGGTCCTGTTTGACACGCTGCAGGCCGCTTCCGCGCGCCACACCGACTACGTGATCGTTGACACCGCCGGACGTCTGCACACCAAAACCAACCTGATGCAGGAACTCGACAAGATGCGCCGCACCGCCCAGCGCATCATTCCGGGGGCACCGCACGAAACGCTTCTGGTGATGGACGCCACTACCGGCCAGAACGGCCTGCAGCAGGCGCGGCTGTTCACCGAAGCCGCCGGAGTCACCGGAATCGTTCTCACCAAGCTGGATGGCACTGCCAAAGGCGGAGTGGTTGTTGCTATTTCCCGGGAATTGGGCTTGCCGGTGCGCTACGTGGGAGTAGGAGAGAAAGCGGGAGATCTGTTGCCCTTCAACCCGCAGGATTTTGTGGATTCGCTGTTTGCCTGATCGCTGGATTTGGAAGGAGCGCAAGCTGTGAGCGATCGCAATGCCCGCCGCCACGGATTTCAAGTCCTGAAAGATCTCCCGCGCCGTATCTTCCGCCGCAAACCCAGATCCCCGGGGGATCCCTACGCCGACCTGCTGGTGCCCGTCCGGCGTTGTCCCAGTGGGCGCAGTGGCGCGGCTGTGGCTGAAGCGGAGGAGGACACGTTTCGCGTTTTCCCCCTCGAATCCGTTAGTATTGCCGCCTGATTCGTCCCGCTCTGTGCCTCTCGGTCCTCCACGGTGAAGTGTGGTGAAATAGTGATTTCCATTGGATAGTCCCAACCAAACCGATGAACGCTTCCTGCGCCGCGCACTTGATCTTGCTCGCCGCGGAATCGGCCGGGCATCGCCCAACCCCTACGTCGGCGCTCTCATCGTCGATTCCGCCGGCGAAGTTGTCGGCTCGGGATTCCACACCTATGAGGGCGTGAAGCACGCGGAAGTTCTTGCCATTGAGCAGGCCGGTGGGAAGGCGCGGGGATCGGCTCTGTACATCAACCTCGAGCCCTGTTCCCACCAGGGACGCACGCCGCCCTGCGCCGACGCCGTAATTGCCTCCGGCATCCGGCGCGTCGTGGCCTCGATGGCCGACCCAAATCCGCTGGTGAGCGGGCAAGGGTTCCAACGCCTGCGCGCGGCGGGAATCGAGCTGGCCACCGGTATCCTCGAATCCGAGGCACGGGAGCTCAATGAAGCCTTCGCCAAGTACATTCGTCATCGCACGCCGCTGATCACGCTGAAAGCCGCGATGACGCTCGACGGCAAGATCGCGCCTCCGCCCGGCGAGGGACAGCCTCCACCGGCGCATGGCGCGGGAGGCAACTCCGGCGGCTGGATCACCAGTGAACCGGCGCGGGCCCACGTCCACGAACTGCGCCATCAAAACGATGCCATCATGGTGGGGGTGGGCACGGTGATCGCCGATGATCCGCTGCTCACCGATCGCAGCGGGCAATTGCGGCGCCGGCCGATCCTGCGCGTGATTGTCGATTCCCTGCTTCGCCTGCCGCTCGAATCGCGGGTTGTAAAAAGCGCGCAGGACGACGTGCTGGTTCTCTGCTCCTTCGCCGAGCAAAGCAAGAAGCAGCGGCTGCTCGATCACGGCATCCGGGTTGAGCAGGTGCCGTACGCCTCGACCAACGGACGTCCCGACATGCGGGGGGTGGCGCAGCGCCTGGGGGAACTCGAGGTCACGAGCATGATCATCGAAGGCGGAGCCATGGTCAACGAAGCGGCGCTGAGCTCCGGAATCGTGGACAAAGTCTTCCTCTATTACGCCCCCAAGATCCTGGCTGGCACGGGCGCAGTTCCCTTCGCCTCCGGGCCCGGCTTCCCGCGGATGAGCGACGCTGCCTATGTCCGCTCCCTGCGCCTGCACCGTTTCGGGGAGGACTTCGCGGTGGAGGGCTACCTGAAGGATCCCTACGACGACTGAGAATCGCCCGCCGTCTTCTGACCATCCAATCGGCATCTGATCATGGTAGTCAGGCTTAGGTACTGTGTCGGCAGCATCCTGGACGTGCGCTTGAAAGGATTCCATGAATATTGCCAGAGACGTTACGGAACTCATCGGTCGTACGCCCCTGGTTCACCTGAACAAAGTCACCGAGGGGTGTGCGGCGGAGGTAGTGGCCAAGCTCGAGAGCCGCAATCCGCTGGCCAGCGTGAAAGACCGCATCGGCGTCAGCATGATCACCGAAGCCGAACGGGCGGGAAAAATTCAGCCAGGTAAGACAGTATTGATCGAGCCTACCAGTGGCAACACCGGCATCGGCCTGGCCTTTGTCGCCGCGGTGAGAGGCTACAAGCTGATCCTGACCATGCCCGACACGATGAGCCTCGAGCGCCGCGTTCTGCTGCTTGCTTTGGGAGCGGAAATCGTCCTCACCCCGGGACCCAAGGGAATGAGGGGAGCGATCGTCAAAGCAGAGGAGCTCGTGTCGAGCACCGCGAACGCCTACATGCCGCAACAGTTTGATAACCCCGCCAACCCGAAGATTCATCGGGAAACCACGGGTCCGGAGATTTGGACCGACACCGACGGCCGCGCAGATATCCTCATTTCCGGGGTGGGAACGGGCGGCACGATCACGGGAATTTGCGAATACATCAAGCCGAAGAAGCCGTCGTTCAAAGCTGTGGCGGTGGAGCCGGCTGACAGCCCGGTACTTTCGGGAGGCAAGCCCGCTCCCCACAGGATCCAAGGCATTGGCGCGGGGTTTGTGCCCAGGATTCTGCGCACCGAGTATATCGATGAGATCATCTCCGTGACCAGTGACGATGCGATTCGGATGGCGCGCCGCCTTCCCCTCGAGGAAGGACTGTTCGTCGGCATTTCCTCAGGCGCCGCGGTCGTGGCTGCGCTCGAAGTAGCTCGCCGCCCTGAAAACGCCGGCAAGCTGATGGTGGTGATTCTGCCTTCGTTTGGCGAGCGCTACCTGAGCAGCATCCTGTTCGAGGAGTTGCGCAGCCGCGCGCTCGAGATTCCCACGGCGGAAGTCTCAATCTGAACCATGCCGCATCGGCGCGGGATCGGTCGTCCTGCGCAACGTCCCCGCCAACTCGACGGTGGTCGGAGCCCCCGGTCACATCATTTTCCGTAACGGACAGCGCGTAGTCATCACCGATCCCAGGCAGATCAAAGACCCGCTCTCGGAAGCCCCGGCTGCGGGAACGCGTCGGTCAACTGCAAGGAGAGGAATTCGAACGCGAGCCTCTTCTCTCATCGCTCGAGCGCATCATGGAAGACAGCGGACTTCCAGATCTGGCGGGGCTCGCAGGGAACCGGAGATCACTCGTAGCGCAAGGCTTCGATCGGCTCCATGCGCGCTGCTTTCAGCGCAGGCCACAATCCCGCGGTGACGCCAACAGCGGTGAGAATCAGAAACGCAGTCAGCATCACGCTGGCGGAAGTCTCGAGGAAAATGTCGCCTTCGTGATTCGCTGTCTTGTACATTTCGGAATAGAGCGGCATGGGGGGAATCGCGTGCGCCAGGATCACGGATAGCGCCATACCCACGGCGCCGGCGGCGAAGGTCAACACCAGCGCCTCCACCAGGAATTGGAGCGCGATATCGAACTTGCGCGCACCCAGCGCCTTACGCAAGCCAACTTCTTTCGTTCTTTCGGTCACGCTGACCAGCATAATGTTCATCACGCCCACACCGCCCACGCCCAAAGTCAGCACTCCAATGAATCCGAGGATCAGCCGCAGGGCAACTCCGAACTGGCGCACTTCGTCGGCATCATCCACCGTATCCCACTCCGGCGTGCTCTTATCGTCATTGGGATTGAAGTTGTGCCGCCTTGCCAACACCTCCCGCACCTGGAACAGTGCGGCCTTGTGCAGACGTGCGGTGACCGGCTGAAAGACAATCAGCCCCGGATCGCGGCGGTCGTTGAGATCGCTCATGCTCTCAAACGGGATGAAGGCGTTCTCATTGTCGGGTCCGTTGTTGGACGAATCCTGAATCTTGGTTTCGAGCAGTCCAATCACGTCCCAACTCTGCCCCTGAATGGTAACGTGCTCACCCACCGGATCGCGTCCGCCAAATACCCTGGTCGCGGCCTGAGGACCGAAGATCAGCACGTGGCGGTGCTCGGTAAAATCGCTTTCTTCAAAATAACGGCCTTGGGCGATCCTCAGCTTGCGCATCTCTCCGTAGGGATACTGCACTGCCTTGGTTTCGACCGAAATGACGCGGTCACCAAACTTGAAGGGGAAAATGTCGTCCCATTCGGCGCTGACCAACCGCGCCAGAGGGGCTTCTTCGCGAATGGCTTGCACATCCTCGTATTTGAAGCGAATGGGCTTGCCCGCCCTTTCTCCGCCGGCCTGCATGCTGGTCTGGCCCTGCCAGACCAGGATGACGCTGTTTCCGATCCCCAGCATGGCGTTGAGAATGCCGGCGCTCGCGCTTTGCCCATAGCCGAGCAGCAGCACCACCGTCGTCAGGCCCCACACGATCCCCATCATGGTGAGGGCGGACCGCAGACGGTTGGTGGACAGCGAATGCCAGCTCTGCGAGATCAGTTCCTTGAGCCTCATGACTATTCCTGCCTTAGACACTCGATTGGGCTCAGCGATGCCGCCCTCTGCGCGGGATAGACGCCCGCGCCCACTGTGATCAGCCCCAGGGTCACGAGCGATGCGATGATCGCCACGGGAGAAATCACAGGATGGGGAATCACGTCCGGCAGATCCAGGTGGTTGAAGGCGTAACAGACGCCCACTCCGAGCATCATTCCGATGCTTCCGCTGATCATCATCAGCGTAGCCGACTCTGCGAAGAATTGATTCCGGATGTCTCGCGCTGTCGCTCCCAGCGATTTGCGCACGCCAATCTCGCGGGTGCGCTCGGTCACCGCCACCAGCATGATGTTCATCACGCCGATCCCGCCGAGCGAGAGCGTCATGACGGCGACGGTGCCAAAGAACATGGTCATGATGTTGAAGATGCGCTCCACCAGTTTCGAACCGTCGAGCGTATCCCAGATGAGGAGCGCATCCTTGTCGGAGGCGTCGAAGTGGTGTTCGCGGCCCAGAATTTCGTAGATCTGGCCAATCGCCTGTTCGTGCAGTTGGGGATCTTTGGCTTCGACCACCAGGTTGTTGATCCATCCCTTGAAGATGCCGGGTTTTTCGGGAGGGGGAAAATCGCGCGCCATAGATGCGTAGGGCACAAAGAGCTGCGTGTTGTCAGGTCCGCTTCCGTAACTGCCGTTCTGTTTCTTTTTTTTGAGGACGCCAATTACGGTGTAGGGACTGCCATTCATCATGAGGGTTTCGCCCACGGCCGGCCGGCCGGGGAACAGCTGGTCACGCGACTCCACGCCGAGCACCACCACGCGCCGCGCCTCCCGCTCGTCGGCGTCATCCATCAGGCGGCCGAGTTGGACCTTCAGCGAGCGGAATTCCTGGTACTCCGGCCATACGCCGCGGACGGCCCGGGAGGCTGCGTTGTAGGCGCTGACCTCCGAGACGTTGCGTCGTAGTTCCGGGCTCACCCGCTTGGTGAGAAAGGCTTCCTGCTTGATCATCTCGGCGTCATGCACCGACAGCCGCACAATCCGGCCGGCGGCATATCCTCCCGCCTGTTCGCTGGTGCGCCCGCCCCAGATGACGGCCAGATCCACCCCAATCGTCTTCAGGCGCTCCTTCTGATCACGGCTGAACCCACGTCCCAGTCCTACCAGCAGGATGACCGACGTGATCCCCCAGATAATCCCAAACATCGTCAGGAAGCTGCGCAGTTTGTGAGCAGCGATGGAACTTACGGTCTGCCGCAAGACTTCCCGGATGTTCACAGCCCCGCACCCTTTCGCTGTTTAGACCCTCGAAGCCCTGAAACGTGAGCGAGTTCCACCCCTTTCAATCGCGTGTCGAGCGGTTCTTCCTTCAGGACTTGCCCTCGGGATTTCCCCAGGTTGACCCGGTCCCCGATTGATGTGAAACTCGATGCCGACCCTTTTCCGGGGGAAGACCCTCAACGATGCGATATGGATTCGTAATAGACAACCGCAAGTGCATCGGTTGCCATGCCTGTACGGTGGCTTGCAAAACCGAAAACCACGTTCCACTCACTGTCAATCGCACCTGGGTCAAATACGTCGAGAAGGGACAATTTCCCAACACGCGCCGCGTGTTTCAAGTCACGCGCTGCAACCACTGCGAGAACCCGCCCTGCGTCACCATCTGCCCGGTTACGGCGATGTATCAGCGCCGGGACGGGATCGTGGATTTCAGTTCCGAACGCTGCATTGGCTGCAAAGCCTGCATGCAGGCCTGCCCCTACGATTCCATCTACATCGATCCGGAGGAAGGCACGGCGGCCAAGTGCCATTTCTGTGCCCACCGTACCGAAGTCGGGCTCGAGCCTTCGTGCGTGGTGGTTTGCCCCGAGCACGCCATCATTGCCGGGGACCTAAGCGATCCGGCCAGCGAGGCGGCCCAGCTGGTCGCTCGCGAGACGGTGCGGGTTCGCAAGCCCGAGCAAGGCACGCGGCCAAAGCTTTATTACATTGACGCCGACGAGAGCGCCATCGTCCCTACCGCTGCCCGCCACGACGTCTTTTACATGTGGTCGAATCGCAATGAATCGGTTCACGGCGGAGGCGCCATCTACCCGGCAGACAGCCCGCTGCTCGAGCGCAGCGCGCTTGCGGCATACGATGTCTCCCATGCCCGCCCCTGGGGATGGCAGGTGCCGGCCTATTGTTGGACCAAGTCGATTGCCGCAGGAGCTCTGGCCATACCGGCGATCGCCGGCGCGCTCGCATTGCTGGCGGCCAGCCGCGCGCGCGATATCACGCTAGCCGCGGTCGCGTTGGCGTTCACCGTCATCACTACCCTGCTGCTAATCTCGGATCTCGAGCACAAGGCGCGTTTTTTGCGCGTGGTGCTGACCCCGCAGAGCAAATCCTGGCTGACGCGCGGGGCATTCATACTCATTGGCTACAGCGGGCTGGCTGCATTGTTTGGCATCGCCGCGGTCGCCGGATACTCCGCGCGCCTTCCCATTCTTCTCTGGGCCACTGTGCTCGTGGGATTTCTGGCCGCCTGCTATACGGCGTTCCTGTTCGGCCAATGCGAAGGCCGCGACCTCTGGCAGACGCCGCTGCTTCCGGCCCACCTGATCGTGCAGGCGCTGCTCTCGGGATCGGCCGTACTGGCACTGCTGCCCGAAGCTCTCGGAGGCGGTACGGCGGAAGTGCTGTCGGTCGCCGGTCGCGCGCTGTTCGTTTGCCTCATGCTGCACCTGATGATGGTGCTGGGCGAGATTGCCATGCCCCACACCACGGACAATGCGCGCTATGCGGCGCGCCTGATTACGCACGGCCCGTTCCGCAGCGCCTTCTGGGGAGGCGCCATCACCCTGGGAGGAATTCTTCCCGCGCTCGTCCTGCTCATGGCCGGTACGAACTGGTTGCTGGTGGGCCTCTCGAGCGTGTTGGCGCTGGCCGGACTGCTGGCGTTTGAGTGGTGCTTTGTGATGGCGGGCCAGAGTGTACCGAACAGTTGACGCGTCACCTGTCGGGCGCGGCCTGGCGCCTCAGGACTGGGTAACGGTTCAAGAATGCGACCAAGTCCCGGAGGGACAACCCGGCCGGGCCAAACCGCCACGGAGATCCTGATGACCGATTTCAAGCGCGATGGCAGCCACCTCTCCTCTTGTCCTCCCGTCGAGAAGTGGGACGATTGGGTCGAGTTCGACCCGGAAGCCTGGCCGCGGCGCGTAGAGAAGCACTACCAATTGGTTCCCACTATCTGTTTCAACTGCGAATCCGCCTGCGGCCTGCTCGCTTACGTCAACAAGCAAAGCGGAGAAATCGACAAGTTCGAAGGCAATCCCCGGCATCCGGCCAGCCGCGGACGCCTCTGCGCCAAGGGACCGGCGACCATCAACCAGATTCACGATCCCGACCGCATCCTCTATCCCCTGAAGCGCGTCGGACCACGAGGCGGCGGCAAGTGGGAACGCGTTTCCTGGCCGGAGGTTCTCGAAACCATCGGCAGCCGCATGCGCAAAGCCTTCCAGGAAAGTCGCGGCGAGGAAGTCATGTACCATGTCGGGCGTCCGGGCCACGACTTCATCATGGAGCGCACTCTCCAGGCCTGGGGCATCGATGGACACAACTCCCACACCAACGTCTGCTCCTCTTCCGCGCGTTTAGGCTACTTGCTCTGGCAATACGCGGATCGTCCTTCGCCTGATCACGCCAACGCCCGCTTTATTCTCCTCCTCTCCGCGCACCTCGAAGCTGGCCACTATTTCAACCCGCACGCCCAGCGCATCATGGAAGGAAAAATGGCCGGCGCCCGGCTCGCCGTCATGGATCCCCGTCTCTCAAACACCGCCAGCATGGCCGACTACTGGCTGCCCACTTACCCGGGTACCGAAGCCGCCGTGCTTCTCGCCATGGCCAACGTGATTCTCGATGAAAACCGTTACGATGCCGCCTTCGTCAGGAATTGGACTAACTGGGAGGAACTCGAGATCGATGGATTCCGGGCAAGAGGCCAGAGCTTCGAAGTCACGCTCCATGCCTTGAGGCGCCACTACGCCCAATTCACTCCCCAGTTTGCAGAAAAAGAAAGCGGCATCAAGGCCGAGATGATTGTAAAACTCGCTCGCGAGATTGCGACGGCCGGCAGCCGATTCTCCTCCCATGTGTGGCGTGGCAGCGCCTCCGGCAATCTTGGCGGATGGCAGTCCGCCCGCGCCCTTATGCTTCTTCATGTGCTGACGGGATCGGTTGGCACCGAAGGCGGACACAACCTCAACGCCTGGAACAAATTCGTTCCTCGTCCTTTCAAGGTTCCACCGCCGCAGAAACGCTGGAATGAGCTTCTCTACCCGAGAGAGTGGCCGCTTTCGACGCATGAAATGTCGTTCTTGTTGCCGCATTTTCTCAAAGAAGGCCGCGGCCGGCTTGACGTCTACTTCACGCGCGTAGTGAATCCGGTGTGGACCTATCCCGACGGCTTTTCCTGGATCGAAATGTTGCGCGATGAAGGCAAGTTGGGCCTGCACGCCGCGCTCACGCCCACCTGGAATGAAACCGCGTGGTTTGCCGACTACGTTCTGCCCATGGGATTCAGCTCCGAGCGCCACGACCTCATGAGCCAGGAAACTCACGGCGGCCGCTGGATCGGGTTCCGCCAGCCCATCGCCCGCGTCCTCCAGGAACGTGCGGGCAAGAAATTTGAACACACCTACCAGGCAAATCCGGGAGAGGTCTGGGAAGAAGACGAATTCTGGATCAACCTCTCCTGGGCTATTGACCCGGACGGTTCCATGGGCATACGGCAATGGTTCGAATCCCCGTACCGGCCCGGAGAGAAGCTCACGGTGGACGATTATTACGGCTGGATCTTCGAGAACTCCGTGCCTGGCCTGCCCGAAGCGGCAAAGAAGGAAGACCTCACGCCCTTAGAGTACATGCGCAAGTACGGGGCCTTCCTGGTCACCAATGACGTCTACAAGCTGAACGAAAAGCCGCTTTCGGCCGCGGATCTTGAGGGCTCAAAGGTCGAAGCCAGCGGCGTGGTCACCAGGTCCGGCAAGGCCATCGGCGTCATGGTGAATGACCGGCCGGTCGCGGGATACAACACGCCATCGCGCAAGCTCGAAATTTTCGCGAAAACTCTGGCCGACTGGAAGTGGCCCGAGTTCGCCCTGCCCGAGTACTGCCGCAGCCATATTCATCGCTCGGCGCAAGAGGCCTCTCTCGGCACACCATCCGGCGATTTCGATGCCGAGCACATACCCGTGGTCGAGTGGCCCAGGGAGGCGCGCGGCGGGGTCTACACGCTTTTGCCCATCTTTCGTTTGCCCAATCTCATTCACTCGCGCTCTGGCAACGCGAAATTTCTCTACGAGATTTCCCACAAGAATCCGCTCTGGGTAAACCCGGCTGACGCCGAGCGCCTGGGCAACCTGCGTACCGGGGACCTGATGAAAGTGCACACCGAGATCGGCTACTTCGTCCTGCACGCCTGGATCACCGAAGGCCTGGCTCCGGGCGTGGTTGCCTGCTCCCACCACCTCGGACGCTGGCGCATCAATAAAGAAGATCAAATGGAGCGCATGTCGAGCGCCTGGGTCGACCTGCAAGAAGTCGGCAACGGCCAGTGGAAGATGCGCCAGGTTACCGGCGTCGAAAGTTACGCCACTTCCGATCCGGACACGAAACGTGTCTGGTGGAGCGATGCCGGCGTGCACCAGGACATTACTTTCCCCGTCCACCCCGATCCCGTGAGCGGCATGCACTGCTGGCATCAACTGGTGCGCGTGGAGCGTGCCTCGCCTGGCGACCGCTACGGCGACATCTTCGTCGACACCAATCTCGCGCACGCCGTCTACCAGAGATGGAAGGCTCTCGCCCGCCCGGCCCCGGGGCCCGGCGGCCTGCGCCGTCCTCTGTGGATGCCTCGCGTGGTGCGCCCGGAAGATTCGGCCTTTTACTTCAACTCGCCGGAAACCTCGAAGTAGGGGAACCTCGCACGCCTGTATCCGCGGTCAAACAGGACGAACAATAATGCGATCACCACGAAGACCATGCGGCTCGCCTCCGGCCCCAGGAGGCCGCCGGTGAGCCACTGCGGGCCCACCCATCTGGTTTCGAGCAAATGACCCACGGCAAATTCGCCCGCATTCTGCCCCGACCAGATAAACAGGTTGCCGCAATCAAAGGCGGCGTGAAAACCGATCGCGAATGCGAGCGTACCCGTACGCCGCAGGGTCAGACACATGAACAGTCCCAACAGGCCGGTGGAAGCGAAATCTTCCCAGCGCTCGTGGGGCTTGAGGAAGTAGTGCAGGGCCCCAAAGCCGATCGAGAGCAGAAACGCCGCCACCCAGAATCCGATTCCATCGGCGAGGGTGGTGAGGAGATACGCGCGGAACTGGATCTCTTCAGAAAATCCAATGAGCAGGTTGGCCAGGGCCCAGAGCGCGGCAAAGCGCCACAACTCTTCGCCATGAATCGCAAGACCGGTGATGCGATAGCCACCGAACGCCGCGATCAAACCGACCAGGAGCGCAGTCGAGAGCAAGCCCCAGGCACCGCCGGCCCAGAAATCGCGGCCGAATATATTGCGGACTGGAATTCCGTAATCGGCCAGGCGGCGTCGTTCAATGCGCGACATGATCCACGTGGCCATCAATGCCTGGATGAGCCCTTGCAATTCATCGGAAACCAGGCCCACGGGATCAAGAAACGGTCGTTGCTTCAAGTGAAGCAGGTGAGCGACCAGCAGGTTCGCGAGATATCCAAGGCCAAAGAAAAGACCGACAAAGATCAACAACCGCCAACCAGCACGCAAGCCACGTGAGTTGAAGAAGATTTTTTTCATGGCAGTGAATGCGCTTGTGTCGCGCTGTTCGTTCCTCTACCCCGGGAGGCTCAGTGCCCTGGGCCAGAAGTCTGGAACCTGAGGATGTTACACGAACGCAGGCAAACGGCCGCGGTTTTTGAGGCGCAATTTCTTTGTCGCGGGCGCGCCGTCCCGTGCAGCTTTGCGATCTCCATATCGCACTTGGAAATTCCCCAGGACACCGTCTGCGGCCCATCCCCGAGATGTTCCGTCGGGGCCTGCTGCCTGATTCTGTCCCACGCTTCCTGGCTCTTCAGCTACGCCGACCGAGCCTCCTGCCATCTCGCAATTCGAGCCGCTGCCGTGATCCTCGGCAGAGACGCTGCCCTGGATAATGCATCCGCCATGTCCGAGAATGTGGCCGCGACCGGTTCCAGCTTCTCCAGGTTGTGAGCCCGATCAATTCGTGACAACTCGTCAAAAATTGACATGGCATTGTGCAAGTTCTCCACACCGTGAGCTGTGTCACCTTTTTGCAACCAGGAGGGCGCCCAGGCTTCGTTCGCATCTTGCCAGGTCCGCTTTTGCACCCGCTTCCCTGGGATCGGCGGCCACGAACGAATCCAGATCAGCGCACAATTTCCGGTAAGTGCGCAACGCCCCGTCGGTGTCACCGCTCGTCTGCCGGTAAAAGCCCAGCCAGTACGAGCTTTCGTAGAAATAGTGCTGGTAACTGGCGTTCGAGGGGTCCTGTTCCATCAACTTCTGGAGAATATCTCTCACCCTGCTTTCGAGCGCGATAGTGCGAACGAAGTCGTTTTTCTGCGACCAGATTCCGGACATGTAGCCATAGGACCCCGCCAGCCTCATCCGCACATAAGCATTGTGCGCCGGGGTGTCGCCTGTTATCGCTTCCCGGAGGGTTGCCGATTTTTTGATAATTCTCGAGAGCACTCTGATCCCTCCCCAGGTTCGATTCACAGTAGGCAATCTGGAAATATGCTCCGGCCAGCCTCTCTTCGGACTCCGGTCCCGGCCTGGCGGCGGCAAGACGCCCGCGGAAGGGCAAGGTTTTTTGAAATTCATCCAATGCAGCGGCATAGTTGCCGGTACCTTCGAGAGCGATGCCAACCCGTTCGTAGTCGTAAGCCAACTCTTCCGGGCTCTGGCCAGGGTTTTCCCCGGCCAGGGATTCGCGAATTCCGAGCGCCTTGCGATAGCTTTCCATGGCGCCCGCGCTGTCTCCGAGGTTTGGCCCGTCGATGTTGCCCTGCACATCGCCACCCGCTCGTACGCCGCCGCCAATTCCCGCTGCAGAGAACGATCCCCGCTGGACTCGCGGGCCAAACCGTCAAGATATTCGAGCGCGCGTGTGACCAGCAGCTTTCGTGCGGGAGTTGCTCCCGGCAGGTCCCTGATCGAGTCGTGCACCTCAAACAGCATGGAGTCAGCGAGTCTTCTGACATCTTTGCCGGTGATACAGCAATTACAAAGGCCGGGTCAGTGATAACGAACCGGTAGCGGCTCTCGGCACGCACCAGATCCGCATCGGCAGCCCCTTGCCAGACATCCCGGTCGACCCGTATCCCGTTCACCATCACACCCCTCAGGAACCTCAACACCCTCAGTTCCCTGCGCGGGCCGTCTTGGGGTGATAGTATTTTTGCATCCGCTTGCGCGGGAGGGGAATACCGTCCCGTAAGCCCCAAATGTAGTTCGCTGACTCATACCGGTCCGTGGAACCACCGTCGCCCAGGCTCTCTACCAGAAATCAATGCGCAAACTCGAAATCATTAAGAACGTCGGTTCCAGTTGGTTCAGCCTGGGCGTCAACATCCTGGTGGGAATCTTTCTTTCGCCCTTTATCCTTCACCGCCTTGGCGACACGGCCTACGGGATATGGATCCTCATTTTCTCCATCACGGGCTACTATGGACTCTTTGATCTGGGCATCCGCTCTTCAGTGGTGCGCTACGTCTCGAAATTCAGCGCAACCGGAGAGTCCGACCGCCTCAATCTGATGGTCAACACCAGCCTTTGGAGCTACACCATCATCGGCGTGGTTGTCCTGATCATCACCCTCGCCGGCGACGCTGCCGTGGAATCGCTCTTCCGGATACCTTCGGAATTCCTCGTCACTGCCCGCTGGCTCTTCCTGATCGTCGGGACCTCGGTCGCGGTGGGCTTTCCCCTGGGAGTCTTCGGCGGGATCCTGGAAGGCTTGCAGAAATTCTACTTCCTCAACATTACCAACGTGATCGGCAGCCTGTTGCGTGCTCTATTGGTCGTCATCGCCCTGCGACATGGCTACGGTCTGCTCATGCTGGCCGTGATCACCGTAGTTGTGCCCATGCTGATCAGTATTCTGCGTTTCGCCATCGTGCTGCGGCTGTTACCGTTGCAGTTTCATTGGCGATACTTCAATCGCCGGTCCCTTCGTGAAATGGCTAGCTATAGCAGCGCCACTTTCCTGGTTATGATCGCTTACAAATTGCGTTTCAAGACCGACGAACTGGTGATTGGCGCTCTTCTTTCCTCCGCTGCGATCACCTACTTCTCCATTGGGGACCGACTACTTGACTACGCGTCGGAGGTGGTCAGCAGCCTGGCGCAGATCTTCGTTCCCATGTCGAGCCAATCGGAGGCCAGAGGCGAGATCGACCGTCTGAGAAAGATGTTGGTGCTCGGCAACCGGGCATGTGCCCTGATTATCTTTCCCATCTCGCTGATGCTGCTGATTCTCGGGAAATCGATCATCGAAGCCTGGGTTGGCGCGAGATATGTCGCGACCAGCTACCCCGTACTGGTCGTGCTGTGCATTCCGCTCACGCTGATGCTGGCGCAGGGAGCTTCACCGCGAATCCTGTTCGGCATGGCCAGACACCACACATTGTCAAGGATTGTGGCGATCGAGGCGGTGTCCAATCTTATCCTCAGCGTGATCCTGATCCGGCCTTATGGCATCATCGGAGACGCCCTGGGCACGGCTATCCCGCTCACGGCTACCGCCCTCGGCTTCTTTCCCCGCCACCTCTGCCGCCTGCTCGAAATGCGGTTGATCAGATTCCTGCGGGAGGCGTACCTCCTGCCAGCGGCGCTTTGTACGCCACTTGTTCCGCTGCTCTTCTGGCTGAGGCACCGCTTTGCCGCGCACAACTACCTGCAGCTCGCCTGGCAGCTGCTGATCGTTTGCGCGGTTTACGGCGGCGGATTGCTGCTGACGCTTCGCATGGGCAATCTGTGGAAGACCGGCGAACTCGCTCCTGTTTCTGCGACGGGCAACCCTGTGAACGCCTCTGCCGATCCGGCTGGTCCGTGATTCAAATCAATTGGGATACCATTCCATCGTTCGCATCTCGATTCCCGTGCCTTCCAGCCCTTTGCGGAACACGGAAAGATCCGAGCCACGATAGTGATAAGGAATCACCACCCTGGGATGAAAGGCCTTGACCGCGGCGGCGGCTTCCTCCGGCGGCATGGTGTAGGGCAGGTTCATGCACACGAATGCCACGTCAATATCTTTCAGCGCGCGCATTTCGGGAATTCCTTCGGTATCGCCGGAGAAGTAAAAGCGCTTGCCGCCATAGGTCAGGATGTAACCGTTACCCCTCCCCTTGTCATGATACAACTTGCCTGGAGCCGGCCCGCGCACCAGGTTGTACATAGGGACGGCTTCAATCGTCCAGTCATTCCACTGCTTGCGCTCACCATTAGAGATAGGCTTGGCCGAGGTCACTGTCCTGGCCACCGCCGTGGGCGCGAAAATCTCCGTCGTGCTCTTACTCACTTTCGCAATGGACTTGGGATCCATGTGGTCTCCGTGGATGTCGGTAATTAGAACGAGATCCGCGGCCGGCAGCCCGGCAAACGTTCCTGGCGCTGCCGGATCAACGTAGATGGCCTTGCCGCCAGCTTCAATCAGGGCGCTCGCGTGATAGATCGCGGTGATCTTCACCGGGCCTGCCGAAGTTGAAAAAGTCTCTGTAGACGGGCCGCTTTGCGCCATAAGCGCGCAACTAAACAGCAGGCACGCGATCGCAGCATACTCTCTCATCTCCATCCTCCCTTCGATTCTCCACATCCGGAAGTCCCTGCTATTTATATCAGCCCTTGGCTCTTCGCGGTTCGTGGCTGTACTGTTTTGGTTTGAGCGCAATTCCCCGATCGATCTCAAGATCGGGGTGACCAATGCCGGTTCTCTCCACGATCGTGCATCTCGTTTTTGGACCATGGTGGCCCACGTCCCTGGGCGAGACTGAGTGCGCAGTGTAGCCTGAGCCGGGCCGTTGCAGTTTGACAGGCTGAGAAGCCGCACTGGGCCGCCAACCGGGGATCTACCCTCTCTCTGGCCACTAAATATAGGCAAACCCCTGCCTGGTAAAGCATCTCGCTCTACAGTTTTTCCCCGAGCAACATATCCGTGCGACGGGCGTTTAATATTCCCGGGAGAATTGAAATCTCTGGAAGCTGCAGTTCTCAGCTCCCCTCTGCGCAGCCCGCGGCTCGAAAGCAGTACCGGGACGCTACGGAGGATTGAGCCAAGGAAGAAATTATGCGTTCCTTTCACTTAGCCCGTCTGCTGTTGATTGCGTTCCTGGTGTTGATCACAGCCGGCATATCGTCCGCTCAAGTCGAGTTCGCGATCAGCTTCGGACCTCCCCCTCTGCCGATCTATGAACAGCCCCCTCTCCCTGCCGAGGGCTACATCTGGGTTCCGGGCTACTGGGCCTTCGACTATGACTACGACGACTACTACTGGGTTCCCGGTACCTGGGTGCTGGCCCCGGAACCCGGCTATCTCTGGACCCCGGGGTATTGGGCGTGGAACGGTGACCGATTCTTCTTCAACGAAGGCTACTGGGGTCCGCGCGTTGGTTTCTACGGCGGAATTCCTTACGGCTTCGGCTACCCCGGTGAAGGGTACGAAGGCGGCCGTTGGGAAGGCGAACGCTTCTTTTACAACCGGGCCGTCAACAATGTGAATGTCACCGACATTCACAATGTTTACAACACCACCGTCGTCGAAAACACCACCGTCAACCGCATAAGCTATGTCGGTGGCGAGGGTGGAATTACAGCCCGCCCCACACCTCAGGATGAAATTGCCGCGCGCGACAGGCACGTTCCACCGGTTGCCGCTCAGACCCAGCACCGCCAGGCTGCTCGCGGCAATCCTCAACTTCGCGCATCGGTGAATCGTGGTAAGCCTCCGGTCGCGGCAACTCCCCGGCCAGGGGCGTTCAACGAGCATGGAGTAGTCGCAGCCAGGCAGGCTGGAGGCGCTTATCATCCCGCGCCTAGCCGCGCGAACAATGAACCTCGCGGCGGCAGTGCCTCACGCCCCGACGTTCCTCGACCGCCCGCACACGCTGTCGATGTTCAACCCCACCAGCGTCCGGCCCCGCCTAATACCGGTAACGCCCAGCTCGATCAGAAATATCAACAGCAACAGGAAAAGCTTTACGCCAAGCAGCAGCAGGAGCACCAGAAGCTGGCGCAACAGCAGGAGCGGGATCACCAGCACATGCAGCAGGAACAGGCCAGGCAGGCAAATCAGGCGAGGCAGCAAGAAATGGAGCAACGGCACCAGCAGCAAACCCAGCACATGGAACAACGGCATACCGCGCAGCAACAACACATGCAACAGAGGCAGCAGCCGCCCAGCCACGGGCAGCCGCCTCCGAATCACGAAGAACCCAGACCTCACTGAGAAGCAGGCTGGGGTTTTGTCTCCATGACTTCGCTACAACCCAGCGTGGCATTTCCGACGCCGCGCTGGGTTTCTATCTTCAGAGTTCTTGGCTTCAACGGCGGCTACGGCAACAGACTTTGATCCCAAGTCGTACCGCCGTTCTACAGCCGCTCTGAAATCCACGCGTGCCGCTTCTATCAACGGATCGGGATTAGCGGAGTTTCTGTCTTGGCACTCGGAGCAAGTATCCTGATAGGCATGACAGGCGAAGCAACTTCGTTTGTTAATCATCGCCAGCCTGGCATGTCCACTATTCTTGAAGGGTGGCCGTGGAATATGGCTGCGCGGCAACGGTTGTGGCAACGGCTGCAGTAGTCGGCAACGTGGCAGGTCGAGCAACTCTCTCGATCGAATCGCCGCATAGGTGATGCCGCCAATCTCGCACACGGCGCGTTGGCGCGGTGACATACACGGGAAATATGTCGCCATTGGTGTCCGGTGCCCGCCCCTCGCGGCGTCCGAAGGGCGGGCACCCTTTCGATCAACGTGCAGGCTCTTGGTAAAGACCCACGACGTTGCCGCCGGGATCGCGGAACCTCGCTGTAATCTCCGGCGCGTCCTTGCCCACGGGCTGCACGAT
>DATFTE010000073.1:0-6283 GCA_035262225.1 Terriglobales bacterium | reverse complement strand
GGTACGGAGTTTACAATCGACCTAGTTGGGGTGAGAGATGAAACGAAGAACCATCGGCAAGTTCGCGAAACAAGCCGGCGTGGGAGTAGAAACCGTCCGCTTCTACGAAAGGCGCGGCATTCTCAGGCAACCGGACGCGCCAGTGGAGGGTTGGCGGGAGTATGGCGAAGATGCGCTCGAGACGATCCGCTATATCAAAATCGGCCAGCAGATGGGATTCAAGCTGTCGGAGATCGAGCGCCTGCAAGCGAAGGCGGGTGGTGAACAACGCGTCTTCTGCCAGGCCGTCCGCGTAGCCACGCGAGAGAAGATTCGTGCGGTCGAGGAACAGATTCGGCAATTGCAGCAGATGCGCGAAGAACTCGAAGGCTTTCTTGGCCGCTGTAGCGCGAAGAAGGATAACGAACGTTGTCCGGTCTACGAGAGCCTGGGCGCAATGAAAAAAGGAAAGTGAGGACCTTATGAAATTCTTCGCCGTCATGCTCCTGCTCGGAGTCGGGTCGCTGGTCTGGGCCCAGACCCCGGATCAAGACGAGGCGCAGATCCGCAAACTGATTCCTGCATTCACCGACGCCTGGGCGCGAGCCGACGGGCAAGGCATTGCCTGGCTCTTCGCCCCCGATGGCGACCTTGTCGTTCCCACCGGAAATGTCCTCAGCGGACGGGAAACGATCGCCGGCTTCTACACATCGGTTTTTGCGCAGGGCTATCGCGGCAGCAAGGGCACGGGCGACATTGTTCGTTTGCGTTTTGTACGCCCGGATGTTGCGCTGTGTGATGGCGCCTGGAGCATCACCGGGGCGCATGATAAGGACGGCAAAGAATCCCCGCCCGAGCGCGGCGTGTTTACGATAGTGGCCGTGAAACAGGAAAGCAAGTGGCGGATCAGTGCGCTGCGGGAGCAAACGAGCGCCACCAGCCTGATCAGCCAGTGAGAATTCTATGCCGCGGGATCGCTCTCCCCGCTGCGGTCCTTCGCTCCGGCCAGGGCGTGATCTTCTTCGCTCGCAAGTGCCGTACCTGGCGTGGTTGCGCCCGGGGGTGGGGAGGCCGTTTCGGCTGCCGCCGGCTCGGCGCTTGCGGACAACGGCAGCAGGTCGCTTTGGAACGACTCCGCCACCAGCTTCTCAAACTCTTCCATGCTAGGGAGTTCGCTGACGTCCTTGAGCCCAAAGCGCATCAGGAATTCCCTGGTGGTCTTGTACAAAATGGGGCGCCCGATGACGGCCTTCCGTCCGGCGGTGGTGATCAGCTTGCGATCCAGCAGGGTGGCGATGACTCCATTGGAGTCGACCCCGCGAATCTCGCTGATCTCCGGCACCGTGACCGGCTGCTTGTAGGCGATGACAGCAAGCGTTTCGAGCGCCGGCAGCGACAGGCGAATGGGCGGCTTCAGGCTCTTGGCAAACGCCCGCACCAAATCGTGTTGCTCGGGCTTGGTCGACATCCGGTAACCGTTGGCCACCTGGCGGATTTCGATCCCGTGATCCGCTGCGCTGTAATCGGTCACCAGTTCTTCCAGCGAAGCCCGCAGGCGCGACCTGGCTGCTGCCTCGTCAACCGCGCCCTCGGCCAGCAAGGGCTCCTTTACCAGTTGGAACATGTGATCGAGCGTGACCGGCGTCTCGGCCGCGTAGATGATAGCTTCGAGTTTGGCTTTAAGACTCATGATGGTCGAGGGCCGCCCGCGTGACCTGGACGCGACCCGTTCTCTATCTCCAATCGTCTCGTACCGCCGCCGGTCCCGCCATGATGGCTTCAAATCCCGTGTGCTTGCGCAGCAGGATTTCCCCGAACAGGCGGTCTTGCCGCAACTGGATGGCCTGCAGCCGTACCAGTTCGAGCAGCGCCAGGAACATCGAGACCAGCGCCTGCCGCGAATTCGTATTCCGCAAGAGCTGCTTCAGGCGAAGCGGCTGGTCTTCGAGCGACAGCCGACGCCGCAAGTATTCGATCATCTGCGCCACCGTGACGCTTTCCTCATCCATCTGGATGATGGGCCGCGAGCGCGCGCGGTCGAGGATCTGCTGAAAGGTCTTGACCAGATCGATGATGTCGGCGGCCAGTTCCGGCTCGGTGCCCTCGGCATTGATGAAATCCTTGAGCGCCGGGTTTGACAACACCGCTTCTTCAATCTGCTGCTTCTGCAGGAGCATTTGCGCCGCTGACTTGAACTTCTCGTGCTCGAGCAGCCGGTTCACCAGCTCCGAGCGGGGATCTTCTTCCGTGGCCGGCGCCAGCGGATCCCGCGGCAGCAGCAGCTTCGACTTGATGTGAATCAGCACCGCCGCCATGTAAATAAACTCGGCTGCCACGTTCACATCCAGCTCTCTCAGCCTCTCGACGTAGGCCAGGTACTGCGCCGTGATCTTGGCGATCGGAATATCGTAAATGTCGATGTCCTGCTTGCGGATCAGATCGAGCAGCAGGTCCAGCGGGCCCTCGTAGATGTCGCCCACGCTCACCGCGAAGGGGAAGTCGTTCTCTTCGGCCCTGGACCTTCGATCACCCGCCGGTGAGGGAGCGGGGCCCGGCGAGCCGGGCGCGGTGGTTAGTTCTTCTGACATCGGCACTCACTTCGCGGCTTTGGGTTCGGCTTCGAACTCGAGCGACATGCGCATGGCGTCGCGCACTTCTTCCATGGTTTCGCCGGCGACTTTGCGCGCCCGCGCCGATCCTTCCTCAAGAATATCCCAAGCCAGGCGCGGATTCTCCTCGTATTTTTGGCGCCGTTCCTGCATGGGATTGAGGATTTCGACCAGCGCGTCGGCGGCCCACCCCTTGCACTCGATACACCCGATTCCCGCCGAACGGCACCCCTCGTACACCTTGGCCATCGTGGGTTTGTCGCTGAAGATCTTGTGCAGGTCGCCCACCGGGCACACGTCGGGATCTCCCGGATCGCTGCGCCGCACGCGCGCCGGGTCGGTCACCATGGTCTTCAGCTTCTGACGCACCACCGGCTCGGGATCGCTCAGCAGGATGGTGTTTCCGTAGGATTTCGACATCTTGCGGCCGTCGGTTCCGGGAAGCTTGGGCGCGGGCGTCAGCAGGGGTTGGGGCTCGGGAAAGACGGCAGTTCCGTTCCTCCGGCCATAGAACTGGTTGAAGCGCCGCACAATCTCGCGCGTCAGCTCGACGTGCGGAACCTGGTCTTCTCCTACGGGCACAAAGTCGCCCTTATAGATCAGAATGTCGGCTGCCTGCAAAACCGGATAACCGAGAAATCCGTAGGTGCCCAGGTCCTTCTCGGTGATGTTCTCGCGCTGCTCCTTGTAGGTGGGCACACGTTCTAGCCAGCCAAGCGGTGTGACCATGGAAAAAAGCAGATGCAGTTCCGCGTGCTGGGGAACGTGCGACTGGATGAACAGGATCGAGCGCCCGGGATCGAGCCCGGCCGCCAGCCAGTCGAGCAGCACTTCGACGGAATTCTCCTTGACTTTTGAGGTATCGGCGTAATCGGTGGTCAGGGCGTGCCAGTCCGCCACGAAGAAGAAGCACTCGTACTGGTCCTGCATGCGGACCCAGTTGTCGAGCGCGCCGACAAAATTCCCCAGGTGAAGTTTGCCCGTCGAGCGCATACCGCTCACTACACGTTTGCGAGAAGCCATCACACTCTCAGAAGGATGAAATTAAAGAACCTCAGGAACGGACTGATGAAGGCGCTGAGCAACCCACCCCCCAGGTACACCAGTGCCAGCAACCCGATCCAGCCGGCCGTATCGTAGATCCTGCCCAGCGATTCCGGCATGAAGTGCCGGATCACGTGGCTTCCATCCAGGGGCGGAACGGGAATCAGGTTGAACACCGCGAGCACCACGTTGATCAGCAGCAGCTGATAGATGAAGAAGCTCACCGGAACCAGCAGCGAATCTGACTGCAAGGAAACCCAGCCCAGCGGCAAACCGAAGACGACTTGCGACCCGAACGACGAGCTGTGCTTGATCACCGCCAGCACCAGCGTGGCTCCGGCCGCGACTACGAAATTGCTGA
The DNA here is from genome assembly GCA_035262225.1 of Terriglobales bacterium. GTDB lineage: Bacteria > Acidobacteriota > Terriglobia > Terriglobales > Acidobacteriaceae > DATFTE01. Next base: position 2,290 of record DATFTE010000073.1, on the reverse strand, counting down.
TGGGGCCTACTACCGCCGTCAGAATGTCGTCCCGGACGGGGTTCTTGAAGTTCCGGGGATCCACCGGCGTTGGCTTTGCCCATCCGATTACCGGGATATGCGCGATGGCGGCGATCAGCGGCATCAGAATCGTGCCCACCGGATCGATGTGCTTGAGCGGGTTCAGGGAGATTCGTCCCAGCATGCGCGCCGTCGGATCCCCGCACCGGTTGGCCATCCAGGCGTGCGCCGATTCGTGGATGCTGATCGCAAACAGAAACACGATCAGCTGAAACAGGATGTCAACATGCTGCAAGGTCATCGAAGGTTGGATTCGATACTACCATGAGGATCGCGAATTCCGCCCTCTTTACGGCTTCTCGAAGCTCTTGCGCAACTCCTCGGGGGCGATGGGTTTCACCTTGATCGGTTTTGCGGGAATGCCTCCCACGATGTAAAACGGCTCCACGTTTTTCGAGGCCACACCCAGGGAGCCGACCAGCCCGTGCTCCCCGACTCTGACCCCGCTCATCACCGTCGCGTGGTAAGTAATGCGCGCCTTGGGCCCGATCTCGGTCTTGTGATTGTTCACGATCATGCCGTCGTTCAGGTCATGGGCATGGGAATAGACATTGGCGTAATCCGACACCGAGCTGCCCTCGTGGATGATGATTTCGCCGCGGTCGTCGAGCAGCACATATTTGTGAATCGTGCAATTGTCCTCGATCGTCAGGTTGTAGCCGAACGAGACCTCCACGCCGTGAAAAATCTTGACATTCTTTCCCAGATGCTTGAGCACATGCCGCGCGACCATCGCGCGCACCCGGTATCCCAGCCAGTGATTCAAGCCCGCTGGCGAGCGGTCGTACATCATCCAGAACCAGATCAGGGGCTTGCGTTCAGCATATTTCTCGGCATCCACATCGCCGTAATACTCGGGTTCGAGGGTGGCGTTGCGGGGATCGAGCGAATGCACCAGCACTTGTTCGGCCAGTGGTGCGGCCGGTTCAGGAGCGCTGAATTTGCGCCCCAGGTACAGTTCGTGCAAAGCGTTGCGAACCACATCGGCGCGGTGTTCCGGATCGCGATTCATGAACTCGCGATCGAGGTCGTCGATCCACCGGAGAAACGCGTTCTCCGCGGCTGCAGTCGGACTCAGAATGCGGTATTCGTATCGCGGCATAATCAGCCTGCACGAGTGTTGCAGGGAAGGTAAACCATACCATATCGCTACCGAGGTGCCGGGAAGAGGTGGGTCGAACGGCGTTCGATGTTTTATAATTCGCGCGCATCAACCACAAGCGCTTGCTCACACTTGCCCGCAAACTCCGCTTGGTCGACTACTTCACCCTGGCCTGGGGCAGCATGGTGGGAGTGGGCTGGCTGGTGGTGATGGATGACTGGCTCCTCCGCGGCGGCGCTCTCGGAGCCATTCTGGGCTTCGCTGTCGGCGGCGCGTTGCTGTTGCCCATCGGCTACGTCTACGGCCGGCTGGTCACCGCCATACCCGACGCCGCCAGCGAAATCGCCTACACCGCGAAAGTCTTTCCCACCGTGATCAGCTTCGCCACGGGCTGGATGATGACCCTGGCTTATTTCATCGTGTGTCCATGGGAGGCCATTGCAGTCGGGCGAATCGCCGCCTACATCTTCCCTCAACTCGACTCCCTGGAGCTCTACCGCATTGCCGGGCGTCCGGTGTACCTGCCCCACCTGCTGACCGGGTTAGGTCTGACCGGGCTTCTCACGTTGCTCAATTATCGCGGCATCCGCCTGAGCGCGACCTTTCAGAACTGGACGTCGTTCGGCACCATCGCCTTGTTCGTCATATTCGTCGCCTTCGGCGCGGCGAGAGGGTCATCGCACAACCTACCGCCACTGTTTACCCATGGCTCGCTGGTTTCCGTGCTGCTGGTGCTGCAGATCGTTCCCTACTTCATGACCGGATTTGAGTCCGTCACCAAGGCTGCCGAAGAGTCGAGTCCGCAGTTCCGCTCGCGGGGGTTCTTTGTGGCCATCGGGATGGCCATCATGGTGGGAATTCTCTTCTACACCACCGTGATCGCCGCCGTAGGATACGCGGCCCCCTGGAGACAACTCACGGGCGAACCATTCATGACGGCGGTGGCGTTCGAACAAGCCGTCGGCTCTCGATGGATTGTGAGCGTTATTCTCGCAGCCGCCGTGCTCTCGCTGTTCAAGGTCTTCAATGGAAACCTGATCGCCGCCAGCCGCATGCTTTTTGCCCTGGGCCGCCGCGGGTTGGTGGATGTCCGGGTGGGCCGGGTTCATCCCTCCAATCAAACGCCCG
>DATFTE010000072.1:0-8392 GCA_035262225.1 Terriglobales bacterium | reverse complement strand
GGTGCACCGAAGGCAGCTGGGGAGACACCAGCGGCAATGGCTTTACCGATCCTGACCTGCGCGCCGCGTTCCTGGCACGACACTACATTCTTCAGGAAAGCGAGGGCGTAGTGCGCTACTACTGGTTCGCCTGGGATAACGGCAACGATGGCTTGTGGAGCGCGTCCACCGGCATTAGCGAGGCCGGGACGGCCTACCAGCAGGTTGAGGACTGGCTGGTTGGCCTGACGCCTACGGGTCAATGCGTCCAGAACGGAACCATCTGGACCTGCAACTACACCAAATCGGGCGGATATCAGGCTGAAACCATCTGGGACACCTCGCAGACCTGCTCCAACGGGTCGTGCACCACGAATTCGATGAAGGTCGGCAGCCAGTTCCTGCACTATAAGGATATTGCCGGAGGCACGCACTCGATCGTCAATTCAAGCGTCCCGGTAGGATCAAAACCCATCCTGCTCCAAAACCAGTAGCCGGGCATGTGCCAAGGCGCAGGTTCCCGGGCCTGGCTTCTCCTCCGCGTCCCGGACGGCGGAGCCATTTTGCCCGTGAACTTTTCTCTCTTCGGCTGCGAGTGTGCAGAATGTTGCAGAATGTTGCACCTTGACAGGGTGCGCAGAGTTGCCCATAATCCGCTTCCGCTGCCGGTTTTGGGGGCACTTCCTTGTGTGTGCGCAGGCGCGCAATCCTGCTGAATCGCTCCGCCTGATTTGACCGAGGAGATTTATGCCCAGGTTTCGGTCCACGTTGCAGCGGCTTTTTTCCCTCCTGGTTCTGGTCGGCGTGACGTTTGCTCAGCGTCCTCCCGTTCCCATGGGGCCAGGCGAGTTTGAAACCGGAAAACAACTCGCAGTGGGAGTCAATCCCTCCGCCATCACATCTGGCGACTTCAACGGCGATGGCAAGCAAGACCTGGCGGTGGCGAACCTGGCAAGCAACAGTGTGAGCGTTTTGCTGGGCAAGGGAGATGGCACCTTCCAGCCCAAGAAGAATACCGGGACCGTGCCCAGCCCTGCCGGTGTAGGCGCAGCCGACTTCAATGGCGACGGCAGGCTCGACCTGGTCACGGTCGAGAACAATGGCAGCGTTGTAGACATTCTGCCGGGCAAGGGCAACGGCACGTTCGGAACTCCCACCACATTGACCGCTTCGGGTGGATGCACTTCGCTGGTCGTCGGCGACTTCAACGGCGACAGCAAGAAGGACGTCGCCGTCGGATGCGCTTCCGGGATCACCGTTTTTCTGAGCAACGGAGACGGCACCTTCCAGTCGGGGAAAATTTCCAATGCCACAGCTTCCCTGCCCATCGCCGCGGCGGATGTGAACGGCGACACCAGACTGGATCTGCTTGTCCCTGGCGGCAGTCAGAATCCGGTCATCGCAGTGCTGCTCGGCAACGGCGACGGTACGTTCCAGGCGGCCAGGAACACGCCTGCACAACCTGATCCCTTGTCTGTGGCAGCGGGAGATATCAATAAAGACGGCAAGCTCGACCTGGCGGTGGGAAATGGAAACTTCGCCGGTGTCACAACCTTGATTGGCAACGGCGATGGTACGTTCCAGGTGGGCGGCGGCCCGGCCATCGACGCGCCCGAAATCGTTTCCGTGGCCGAGGGAGATTTTAACGGGGACGGCATCGCCGACTTCGCCGGAGTTGGTCCCTTCACCAACGGAATCGTCGATTACATGGGCAACGGGACTTCCCTGCTGACGGGTCCGGTCTACTACGCGACGTCGGTGGCTCCCACGGCGATGACGATCGTCGACCTGAACGGCGACAAGAAACTGGATCTCGTGGTAGTCAATACCGTGGGCGACGTCCCCGGTGGCCTCGGATCGGTGAGCGTCATTCTTGGCCTGGGCACGGGGTTTTTCCTGGGAGCACGAGCTTTCCCGGTGGGTCCGGGCACGTGTGCCACCAACTGCACCACGCCTTCGATCGCCACGGCGGACTTCAACGGTGATGGATTCCTCGACCTGGTCGCGGCCAATCAACAGAACAATGTATTCGATCTGCTGCTGGGTAACGGTGATTCCACGTTTCAGAAGCATGTCGATTTTCCCGTGACCGGCTCGAGCCCGGACTCGATCACGGTGGGTGACTTCAACAAAGACGGCAAGATGGACGTCTCCGTCGCCAACCAGTGCACGCCCAATGTCACCTGCGACGCATCGGCCGGATCCATCGACGTCTTCCTGGGCAACGGCAACGGCACTTTCCAGACCGCAGTCGACGTGAGCGACGGCGAGAATCCCGTCTGGGTGTCCGCAGTCGACCTCAACCAGGACGGCAATCTCGATCTCGCCTTCAGCGCTGCCGGCGACTGCACCATCAAGGTATTGCCGGGCAATGGCAACGGGACGTTCAACTCGCCGCTGAGCACATCCCTGCCGGCTTGCGGAAACGGAATGTTCGTAACCGGCGACTTTAACAATGACGGAAAGCTCGACGTCGCCGTCATCGAGTCCGGCGCGTTCGCCTTGCTCCTCGGCAATGGCGACGGAACGTTCCAGCCCGGCACGACGGTCGCGGCCTCCGGAGCGCTGGGGCTGGTCGCCGCGGACTTTAACCAGGACGGCAAGCTTGATCTCGCAGTCGCGATTGGCAATGGCGTGGATGTGTTTCCGGGAAACGGAGATGGCACGTTCCAGGGGAGCGTGCACTATTCGAGCGATGCGCTCGCCAATTCTGTGGCCAGCGGCGACTTCAACGGTGACGGGATTCCGGACTTGGCCCTCGGAGCCAGTCCGGCCGTGGACGTGCTGTTGGGCAAGGGCGATGGAACGTTTGATACATTCATCAGTTATCCCGCCGGCGGATCATCGTATACCGGCTCTGGACAGCCCATCATCACCTCGGACTTCAACGGCGACGGGGCGAAAGAGATCCTGGTGGCTTACCAGCAAACCGGAGTCAACACCAACGTTTTCGAAATCTTCAACAACACCGGCGGCAACCAGATTACCTTCACCAGCACGCCCAATCCTTCTTCCTTCGGCCAGAGCATCACCCTGTCAGCGACCGTGACGGCGACCGGCACCATCAGCGGCCGCCCAGCTCCCACCGGAACCATCATGTTCATGGACGGCACGACCCTGCTGGGGACCGTGACTCTGAACAAAAGCAAGGCTACGTTCTCGACCTCGACGCTCAGCGTGGGTACTCACTCCCTGGCGGCGGTGTACAGCGGCGACAGCTTTTACAATCCGAACACTTCGCCGGTCGTGAAGCAGACGGTGAACAAGGCGAACACGACGACCACCGTGGTGTCATCGCAAAACCCGTCCACCTTCGGGCAGCCAGTCACGTTTACGGCCACGGTCACGCCCGCCACGAGCGGCACACCAACCGGAACCGTCAATTTCAAGGACGGCAGCACGGTGATCGGGAGCGGTACCCTGAACTCGAGCGGACAAGCCAGCTTCACCACCTCGTCGCTCACGCGCGGCAGCCACCCGATTACCGCGGTCTACAAGGGGGATTCAAACTATAAGACCAGTACTTCTCCGGTTCTGACGCAAGTTGTGAACTGAGACCGTCAAGACCGCAGGTTTTGACAACCGGTGTACAACAAGTTGCACAGTCCGGTCAGGCCATTGACAACCAACCTGAACGGGCTAGCATATTGCGCTGTTTTGGCTTCGGTTCCGCCGCGAGCGGGTGTGCGGTTTGGCTTTACGCTTGCTTAGAGTATCCGGGACTTTCGCTATTGAAATCTGTTCAGGAGATGTCATGCGACGCGCGTTGATGAGCAGGATCGTGCTCTCTCTGCTGGCACTCTTTGTTCTGGCCTCCCTCAACCTGTGGGGATGGCGCCCGTTTGTCGATCCCGACCCGGTGGAAAACGGGGATGGCGAAGAGATCCGCCTGGCGGCGCAACCCATTCCGGCTCAACCTCTGCCTTCCGTCAAAGTCGTGGCGCTGCCCGGCACCTTCGGGGGCAACCCCTATCTCGTCGGGTCGCCGGTCACCACCACGACCACACTGCCCGAGGCGGAGACCAACATCGCCGTAAACCCGGCCAATCCGTCGACCCTGGTAGGGATAATCACCGACTATTCGCTGCGTCCGGGTAATGACCTGGTCAACGGTGTGAGCAAGTACACCATCTCGAACGATGGTGGATCGACCTGGAGCGACCAATTTGTTCCGATCAAGTCGAACGCCTACGGGTATACCAGCGACGGCGTGAGCTGGCTGGTGGATCGCGACCCGGGAATCGCCATCGACCGCTCCGGCTATGTCTATTTCTCCGGCCTGTACCTGAAGCTGGCGCCCGGGCAGGCGAGCCAGGGATCGCTCATCTCCCCCAACCTGATCTCCCGTGAGACCTATCCCGGCGGAGTGTACGTATGCGCCGGCATGCTGCCGAACATCACCTTGACCAACACGCAATGCAATCCGGTTTTTACCTACACCAAAGCGAAGGGCAACACCACCGCGGTGGACCGCGACTGGATGGCAGTCGATGCCGGCACTAATTCTCCGTTTGCCGGGAACGTTTATGTGGTGTGGACGCACTATACTGGTTGCACGCGGACGACCTGTCAGGCCAAGTTCATCGCCTTCTCGCGCTCCACCGATCACGGCGTTACCTGGTCGCCGCTGATCCAGATCAACCTGACCTCGCAGGCAACGGTCGATTGGTCCATGGTCACCGTGGGCAACGATGGAACGGTGTATGTCGCGTACCAGAATTACATCCAGATGAACAACGAGCGGCAGCACTTCCTCGCCGTCTCATCCGATGGCGGGCTCAGCTTCAGCACACCGGTGGCGATGACGCCGATCTTCCAGAACGTGGTGTTCATCTGCCCCTATCGCTTAAACAGCGCCCCCAACGTGGTGGTCAGTCCAGTATCGGGCGCCGATTACGTCTATGACGTCTACGCCGAGCAGACCGGCCGCACCTCGGCGATTGCGGTCGCCCGCTCGCGCCAGACCAAGGGAGGCGGCGGCTTCACCACTCCCGTTACCATCAATGACTCCAGTGCCGGCGAGCGTGAGTACGCGGCGGCGACCGTGGACGGCAAGGGAACTCTGCACACCCTCTGGCTCGACACCCGCAACTCCCCGACCGATCCGTCACAGTACGATGTATACGCCACGTATTCCAAGAACCTGGCGGCTACGTTTGCTCCCAACGCCCGAGTCACGCCGACCACCATTAACGGGAACACCAGCTTCATTGGAGACTTCTTCGGAATTACCGTTGAGCCCGCGACCGGAATCGCCCATGCTTCCTGGAGTGACGGTGGATTGATCAACGGACAACTCATCACGACGACCCTGACACCGCAATAGCGGTCGGCGCGGCCGTCTTACGCGAATTGGGGAGAAACCAGTTCCCTTCCCCGGTTTTTTTCCTTGCCCTTCGCCGAGGCCATGTTTTCAGCTTCCACAGGGCATGTAAGCGGTTGAAATGATGACGGTTAGAGAAGGACCGTAAGCTGTTTATATTTGCTAGTATAGGAGTATCCATTCAGACAAAGCGCGCCACGCGATATGCATCCAAGGGACGGCACTTGCTTCAGGTGTCGCTACCCGCTGATGTTTTGAAGGGGGGCAAGCGTGGACCGATCTCGTCAGTCCGAGCTTAACGTTCCGCAAACAGAGGTGCGATGCGACTCCTGAGTGTGCGCCTGATTGTCGCGCTCATCGTTGGCGTGACGCTGGTCTCATTGCTGTCTTCGTACAACGAAGTGCGTACGGAGAAGCGAGGGCTGCGCCAGGAGCTGGAGCACCGCGCGGACCTGCTGGGCGAGAGCATGGCGGCGAATGTGGAGCCGCATGTCGAGAAGGCGTCCACGCGGGAACTGCTGAGGATCGTCGACCGCTTCAGTCACCGGGAGCACCTGGTGGGATTAGGCGTCTACGACGCGCAAGGCAGCCCCCTGGCGGTGTCGTCGGGATTACCGCAGTCCCTGAGCGCCAAACCGGCCGCCGTGACACAAGCGATTCGCGCGAACACCCCGCAAGGCCAGTTTGTGCACCAGGACGGGTCCTCGCTGCTTATCTACGCATTGCCCCTGCATGGCAAGGAAAAAGATGACGTCACTGGCGGGCTGGTGATTGTCCACGATGCTCACTACATTGATGTGCAGGTACGCCACATCTGGCGGGTGAGTTTCCTGCGAGTATTGGTTCAGGTTCTGGTGATCGCCCTGTTCACGCTCCTGATTGTGCGCTGGAGCATCACCGGACCCATTGCCCGAGCGGCTCATTGGATGCGCGCCCTGCGCACCGGACGGGTGGGAGCGGCGCCGCGCGCTCCGCTGCCAGACCTGGACCTGTTTAAACCCCTCGCCAAGGAAATGGTCACGTTCGCCGAGAGTCTGAACGCGGCGCGCAACGCCGCCGAGAAGGAAGCCCAGCTGCGGGAAGCTGCGGAATCGTTCTGGACCGCGGATCGCCTGTCGGTTCATGTACGCAGCAAGTTGAACGGCAGTCCCCTGTATGTGGTATCGAACCGCGAGCCCTACATTCACGCCCACCAAGGGAAGGCAATCAATCTCGTCGTTCCCGCCAGCGGCCTGGTAACCGCGCTCGAGCCGGTCCTGCGCGCCTGCGACGGCACCTGGATTGCCCACGGCAGCGGAGACGCGGATCGGGAAACCGTGGATCGCCACGACCGCTTGCGCGTTCCGCCCGACGATCCCAGGTACACGCTGCGCCGGGTTTGGCTCACCAAGGAAGAGGAAGAAGGCTACTACTACGGGTTCGCCAACGAGGGCTTGTGGCCTTTGTGCCACATCGCTCACACCCGCCCCATCTTCCGCTCGTCCGACTGGGACTACTACCGGCAGGTGAACGAGGCCTTCGCCGAGGCGGTTCTGGAAGAGATGAAAGGCGTGGAAGAGCCGGTGCTTCTCGCCCAGGATTATCACTTCGCCCTGCTGCCCCGCCTGGTGAAGCGGGAGCGGCCGGATGCCCGCATCGCCATCTTCTGGCACATTCCGTGGCCCAATCCGGAAGCCTTCGCCATTTGTCCCTGGCAAAAGCAATTGCTCGAGGGCCTGCTGGGCGCCGACCTGATCGGATTCCATATCCAGGCTCACTGCACCAACTTCCTGCAGACCGTGGACCGCACGCTGGAGTCGCGCATTGACTGGGAACATTTCGCCGTGAATCGCGACGACCATCGCACGGTGGTCAAGCCCTTCCCCATCAGCGTGGACTTCAACGAAGCCCCCGAACCTCGGGAGGAGTCTCCCTACGCAGAACGCGTGCACCTGCTGCGCGAACTGGGGGTCGAGGCCACCTATCTGGGCGTGGGCGTGGATCGAGTCGATTACACCAAGGGCATTCTGGAACGCTTTCTGGGCATCGAGCGCCTGCTGGAGAAATATCCTTCCTATCAGGGTAAGTTTGTTTTTGTGCAGATTGGCGCTCCCAGCCGGACGACCATCAAGCGCTACCACGACTTGCAGGTTGAAGTGGAGCAGGAAGCGGAACGCATCAACCGCCGTTTCCAGACCAGCAAGTGGAGACCCATCGTGCTGTTGAAGCGGCAGCATAGCCATAAAGAGATCCAGCGCTACTACCGCACTGCCGATTTGTGCCTGGTGACCTCGCTGCACGATGGAATGAACCTGGTGGCCAAGGAATTTGTCGCGGCCCGGCACGATGAACAGGGAGTGCTGGTGCTCAGCCGGTTTACCGGGGCGGCGCGAGAGCTGCGCGATGCGGTGTTCGTAAACCCCTATGACATCGAACAGACCGCCGAGGCCATCCGTTTCGCCCTGGAAATGGAGCCGGAAGAGCGGGCCGCGCGCATGCAACGGCTGCGCAAGGTAGTGAAGGAACAAAACATTTACCGCTGGGCCGGCAACCTGATCGGAGATCTCTGCGCGGTCCGCCTGGACGTCCCCGCAGAAGCTGCCGTAAGCCGCGCAACCGGCGCTTGAAACCCACCTCAAGCCGAATCCGGATCGATGCTGCGCAGGCGGGCAATGGCTTCGGCAACTCCGGCCCCGCGTGCGGCGCGGGTCACGAACCCGACCTCCTGCTTCAGGGCCGGAAGCGCGTTGTTCACCGCCACGGAAAGCCCGCAGGTTCGCAGAAAATCGTGATCGTTCTCGGCATCGCCAATTCCCATCGCATCTGCCGCCGACAGCCCGAACTCCGCGAGGGCTGCGGCCAATCCGGTTCCCTTGTTGACGCCTTGCGGCAGCACCATCACCGATTCGCGATTCATGATCACTTCCCAATCCAGCCGAAGCTCGCGGATCTTCTGTTCGACGACCGACTCGTTGGGGGTGACGGTTGCGATCACACAGCGCCCGGCAGAAAGCGGACTTACTCCCGCCCGGCGCAGGGCAGTCAGCAGCCCGTTGGGCGCAGCTCGGCATAGCAGGCGCTCGCGATCGGTTGCAGGGAAATAGAGCAGGG
>DATFTE010000071.1:0-3709 GCA_035262225.1 Terriglobales bacterium | reverse complement strand
GGCGGGGAAAATGCGGGCTGGCGAGACGGAGAATTTCTCGCACCTGAGCGGGAGCCCAACGCTGCCGCAGCAAATGCCGCGCGACCCAGTAGTCGACGACGCTCCAGTCGGGTTGGGGAAAGCGTCGAGGGATGTGCCATCGCTCCATACAAGCCTGATAGAGTTCGGTGGCCACCGACGCGGCGATGGTGGCTGGGACAGAATCGAAGGCCGCTGTGGAGCGGGAGAGGAGCGCCGGCGACGCCGAGGCGCGCGCCCATTGCAGCAGGGCTTCGGCTTGCGGCGCCAAACCGGCTTGCACGCTGATGACCTTCACCCAAGGGGCGTGGCCACCCGCGGTGCGCCGCGCCGGCTTCTGGTTGGTGAAACCGGCAAGCCTACCCAGGTGGTGCCAGTCGGTGCTGGCGGGATCGCCTCCATAAGCTGCCGCCAACAGCTGGCCAGCGGCGCTGGCCACCGACGGTTCCAGCGGCGAGGTGCTGAGACGAATCCAGGCTTGCAGATGAGCCGGGCTGGTCTGCAAGACGACACAGGGGTCATGCCCGTGAGCGCGCATGGTGGCGATGGTAGTCGGCCGCACGTGATCCAGATCGACCAGAATGTAGCCGGCGTTCTGGTCGCCAGCATAGGGTTGCACATAGACGTCGCAGCCTTCGCGGTTGCGCACGCGCAGGAAGCGGACCGTGGCCGCAGTTGCAAGCAACTCGCCCGTCCAGAGCCGTTCGCCGGGGAACGCCCGCCGAGTCTGGTGGTGAATCAGACGGACGAGGTAGAGATCGTTGGGCATGGCGGCCAGTTGTCTGCGAATGGCCTGCAAGGTGAGAAAGAAACCGCGGTCTTCCATGACCGCAATTTTGTAGTCGGAACCAACCGCCGTACAATGAACTTTCAGCGGACGGCGAACTGTGTCTTAACTGTTTGTCTCAGTGCGCCCCAACGGCGCAGATCACTGGTGGGGGAAGGTCCCACCCAAGTAGTTGTCGGTAGGACTTGGTAGCTAACGAGCGATTTGATCGGGCAACCGGTCGGATCGAAGCCTCGTGACAAAGCCCACGTATGGTGGGCGAGCAAACTGGTAGGCCGTAACGTGAGTGAAGCTTGAGCAGGCCTCGAAAGTGAAGTTGTGGATGCTGACCCGCCTGAGATACGGGGAAGGCCGCGCGAACAGGGAAGCAACCGACAAGCGCACCTGTTCGGTCCACCGGGGTAGTGAGCACGGCATGCCGGGAAAGTGGTCTGGGTAATTGGGGGAGGCCCAGGACGGCGGAGGTCGCGCCTCCAACGGCATCGGAAAGGATGCCGGCCGGACGCTGGGCGACGGAAAGGGTCGTAGTACCGCAGAAGCCGGGTAATGCCGGGGGAGGGAAGGGCCCTTACTTCTGATGTGCTTTGGAAGAAGAAGAGGAGAGGTGATTGGCGATAAGCCTGGCAACACCGATTCAGATCCGGACTCTTCAGAGAAAGCTGTACCTCAAGGCGAAGGCAGAACCGGCCTACCGCTTCTACCTGCTCTACGACAAGATCTACCGGGAGGACATCCTCGCCCACGCTTACCAGTTGGCGAAAGCCAATGGAGGTGCACCGGGAGTGGATGGCCAGACATTCCGGGAAATCGAGTCGAATGGGTTGGAGAAATGGCTGGCTGGCATCAGGGAAGAACTACGCGCAAAGACGTACCAGCCGCAACCGGTGCGACGGGTGATGATCCCGAAGCCTGGGGGCGGGGAAAGACCGCTCGGGATACCGACCATTCGGGACCGAGTGGTGCAGACTGCCGCCAAGCTGGTGCTGGAGCCGATCTTCGAAGCGGATTTCGATCCGAATGCCTTTGGTTATCGACCGAAACGGAGCGCGCAGGACGCCATCCGGAAAGTGCATCAGCTTTTGTGCAGCGGCTACACCGATGTGGTCGATGCGGATCTGTCCAAGTACTTCGATACCATTCCACACTGCGAACTGATGCAGTGCGTCGCAAGGCGAATCGTAGATCGGGAGGTGCTGCGTCTGATAAAGATGTGGCTCAAGGTCCCGGTTGAAGAGAGGGATGAGAAAGGGAACCGGCGAATGACAGGCGGGAAGCAAAACACCCGTGGGACTCCGCAGGGTGGGGTGATCAGCCCGATGCTCGCCAACCTGTACATGAACCGGTTCCTGAAGCACTGGCGGAGAAGCGGGAGGGGTGAGGCTTTCCAAGCCCAAGTGGTCACCTATGCGGACGATTTCGTGATCCTGAGTCGCGGTCATGCGAAACAGGCGCTGGATTGGACGCGGCAAGTGATGACGCGGATTGGACTCACTCTGAACGAAGCGAAGACCAGCATTCGGCAAGCGCGGCAGGAGCGGTTCGATTTTCTAGGATACGCGTTCGGGCCGTATCGTTATCGGAAAGATGGCCACTGGTATTTGGGCACGGGTCCGTCCAAGAGGAGCGTTTCGCGGGTCCGGCAGAAGATCGGAGAGGTGCTGACACCCAGCAACGTGCAGCCGTGGGAGAAGGTGCGCGATCAGCTCAATCGCATTCTGCGAGGATGGGCGGCGTATTTCAGCCAGGGCACGCGGTTGATGGCGTACCGGGCCGTCGATCATCACGTCTATACGCGCGTCCGGTTATTCCTGACTCGGCGACACAAGGTGCCGTCGCGCGGCGCCGGGCGGTATCCGGACGCGCAAGTGTTCGGGTCGTTTGGGGTGCTGCGGTTGCGTAGCATCCATCTATCGTCGTTGTCGTGAGCCGGAGGTGAAGTCAGTCGGAAAGCCGGATGCTCGAAATGGGCACGTCCGGTTTGATGAGCGGGGCTGGGAAACGGGGTGGCGCTCGGCGTCAGCGCTCGCGCCCAGTCTCGACTCTACGCCGAGGGGGCAGGCGCATTTTGACGCGGAGGATCTCACGATGCTGGATCGGAGTCTGAAGCCTGTGGTCGAGCCGGGGATGTTTCGCGTGTTGGTTGGGCATTCGTCGGGGGATATCCGGCTTAATGGGGAGTTTGAAGTGAGATAGCTGGCGGGCCGAGAGCCCGCCGCAGGCCGAGGGCCTGCACCACAAAATTCCAGCACGATGTAGTACTTATAGGCAATATGCGTACAGCTGCTCGGGCGCTTGTTCGCCATCCTGGGTTTTCGATTACCGCGATTATTACGCTGGCAATTGGGATCGCGGCGGCAACGGTTGTTTTCAGCTTCGCGTACGGCGTGCTGCTGAGCCCGCTTCCCTACTCGAATGCGCGGCGATTGATTCTGGTTTGGGAATTTGACCGCGCCGCCCATGGCGATCCGGGCAGAGACTTCGGCCCGGTTACGACGGTTTCTCCGGCGGATTTCGCCGAGTGGCGGCGTGAGAGCCGGACCGTCGAGAGCCTGGATGCGTTGACATTCGGGTTTTACCCGGTTGTTCAAGGGGCCAGTCCGACGGAAGTCCTCGGCGGGCGGGTGACGACCGGTTTCTTCTCCTCAGTCGGGGTGCAGCCGTTTTTAGGCCGGACGTTTACGGCGGGCGATCCGGAGGATGTCGTCGTCCTTGGTTATCAGCTGTGGGAATCGCAATACGGCGGCGATCGTTCGATCATCGGCCGGCGCATACTTCTGGGCAACCGCAATTACACCGTTTTGGGAGTGCTGCCGCCGCAATTCTTCTTCTACCTTCGCGAGTTTGCCTTGTGGACGCCGCTTGAAATCCGCGCCGGCAATCGTCGCGGCCGTCCCGTTATGGCGG
>DATFTE010000070.1:0-4259 GCA_035262225.1 Terriglobales bacterium | reverse complement strand
AGGAGGGGTTTCCGCCGGCGAAGCTGTCCTTCCTGATGAACTTCCTCGACGAGGTTCAGAGGAGGACGTCGAAGTGAACCCTGGTGCCGCAATCGCGCATTACCGGACCGTCGCCAAGCTTGGGAGGTGGCATGAGGCAAGTCTGGCGTGGCCACGGACGCTTGGCTAAATGACGAGAGTGCCCGAATCACCCAGCCATCAACACGATGCGCAAACGGATCTCAGAGACGTGAGTAGACGGTCGGTCACTCGGAGATTAGGCTGCTTCCGATAACGTCGTAAAAACGGCGTTTGTGGAAACTACCCCCGCCGCCGGTTTCCTTCCGCTGGTACTTTCCGCTATCCCTACTTTCGAGGAACTTGCCATGGGCGCGTCCCAATTGGGTTCGTAAACACTACGCCGTCAGGAAGGACCCATCCATTTTTGCCCACCAAGTGTCAGCAACGGGCGTTACGCGGCAACTGAGGTCGGGAAGCCCAATTTCCGGTAAAGCGCGTCAACCGAATGCACTCGGACGGATCACCTCTGCGAGATGACGATGATTGGCGGCAGCGGTCCGGTCGGTTCAGTCCTGACGGAGAGAAGTCATGGGATCGACTTTTGCAGCCCTTCGGGCCGGGACGAAGCCTGCGGCCAGTGCTACCACCGTTAACGTACTGACTGCGGCGGCGATGGTCAGAGGATCGAATGGGTTCAGTCCATAGAGCAATGTGGAGATGTAGCGCGTCGTCCACCAGGCGAGGGGCAGGCCGATCAGCATCCCCGCGGCGACGGGGTACATGCCGCGCGCCAACATCATCCTGACCACAGCGCCAGGCTCCGCGCCGAGTGCGATGCGGACGCCGACCTCGGCGGTGCGCTGGGCTACGGAGTAGGCGAGTAGGCCGTAGAGGCCGACCGCGGCGAGGACGAGGGCGAGGGTGCCGAAGAAGCCAGCGAGGCGCGCCATCAGGCGCTCGCGGCGCATCGAGGATTCGACTTGCGCGGTGAAGGGGCGGACGCGCAGTTCGGCTCCGGGCGCGACGCGCGCGAGGGCACGAGACAGGTCGGCTGCCACGGTATTGAGGGAACCGGCGGCCTTGACCTCAAACGTGCCGTAGCCGATCCGGTCGGGTGCCTGCTGGAAGAAGGGGACATAGACGCAAGGGCGTGGGGCCTCGCGCAGAGTGTAGAGATGGGAGTCGCCGGCCACGCCGACGATTTCCATGTCCTTCCAGTAACGGGAATCAGCGGCCGAAATCACCTGGCCGAGCGGGTTGACACCGGGGAGGAAACGGCGCACGAATTCCAAATTGACGATGGCGGCAGGCGGGCCGGTGGCATCGTCGCGAAAAGTGAAGTCGCGGCCCGCGTGGAGCGGCATGCTTAAAGCTGAGAAAAAGCCGGGAGAGACGGCGAAGAATATGATGTCCTCGTCGAATCCAGCGTGACCTTTGACCTGGACGGACTGCGACCAGTAGCCGCCGGAGATTGGGGTGAAGTTAGAGAGGGCAGCCGCAGTCACGCCGTGCACGGCGGTCATGGTGTCCAGGCCGTTGTGGAAGAGTGCGGCGACGCGGGCGTCTGCTGCGGGACCGGCGTGGACGATGCTGCGGCTGTCGAGATCTGCCATCAGGACGCCCTCATGGCGAAAACCGGGATCGATCGTTTCGAGATTATGAAGTGTGCGGACGAACAGGCCGGCGGCGATCAAGAGCAGGAACGATAGGGCCACCTGGACGGCGACGAGCGAGCCGGCGAGGCGACCTCGCGCTTGACTGGCAGAGGATGCCGTTCGTAGCGCGGTTGCACAGCCCGCGGAGGTAGAACGGAGGGCTGGTGCTGTGCCAAACAGAAGCCCGGTTAGGACGGCGGCCGCTAGGGCGAATTCGAGCACGGCGAGATTCAGACCAACATCGAGGCGGATGGTTTGGGAGACCTGCGTTAGGAGCAGCCTGCTGCCATAGTGGGCCAGGAAGAGGCCGAGCGCGGCGCCGAGAAAGGAGAGCAACAGGCTCTCCACGAGCAGCTGGCGCACGACGCGCGCACGACCGGCGCCGATGGCGAGGCGGATGGCGAACTCACGACGGCGCACGGCGGAACGCGCTAGAAGGAGGTTCGCGACGTTGGTGCAGGCGAGCAGCAGCACCAGGGCAGAGATGGCCATCAGCACGGTGAGGGGCTTGGAATACTGGGAGCGCAGCGGGGTCCAACCCGTGCCGCCCGCGGAAAGATTAAGGGTTGAGGCGAGCATGGCCTCGCGGCGTTTTTGCGGGGTGCGTGAGTTGACGGAGACCTGTGCCATGGCAGGCCAGATCACCTTCAGCCGAGCGCGGGCCTGGTCGACGGAGAGACTGCGGGCGGGCCGGGCAATGATGCGATTGAACTGATTGCCCGCCTGCAGCAATCCCTGGCGATCGCGAGACAGGTGTGCCAAAAGCTGAAACGGCAGCGTCAAATCTGCGACCTGGCCGACATCGGCACCAGTGAAGCCTAGTGGCGTGACGCCCACGATGGTCGCCGGAAGGCCCTCGACCAGAAGAGTGGATCCGACGGCGGCGCGGCTGCGCTGAAACTTGCGGTCCCAGTAGGCATCGCTGATGACCGCGGCCAAGGGAGCGCCGGGGCGATCGTCGTCAGGCGTGAGGAGCCGGCCGGCAGCCGGGGTCAACTGGAGCGCAGCGAAGAATCCGCCGCTCGCCCAGGCTCCCGGCGTGCGCACCGGCGCGGACGGCGGGCCGACGGTGAATGTATTCCCGCTGAATCCGCCCAGGGCGGTGAAGACGTCCTTGCGCTCGGCGAGCGCCTGGATGACGGGATAGGAGAAACTGTCGCTCGGCTTGCCGGCAATGTTGATCTTCACCTGCACGAGTTCGCTGGGATTTGGGACAGGCAGCGGGCGGAGAAGGAGCGCGTACAGCAGGCTGAAAATGGCGCTGTTGGCTCCGATACCCAGGGCCAGAGATAGCACAGCCATCGCGGTGAAGCTGCGGTTGGCGGCGAGGATGCGGAGGCCGTAACGAAGATCTTGTAGGGTCGTTTCGAGCATGGGTAGGCCTTTCTGATCGTGATAGTGCTCGCGGATCTGCTGGTGGCCGCCGAAGTCTGCGTGGGCGCGGCGGTGGGCCTCTTCAGGGCCGAGCCCCTGGCGCAGGTAGGATTCGACAGCCATGTCGATGTGGAACCGGAGCTCGTCTTCGAGCCCGGGCGCAGTGCGGCGGAAGACGGAGGCGAAAACGCGGAGCGACAGGCTGCGAAGCCGGTGAGTCATGATGTTGCCTTCAGAATGCGGTTGATGACGGCAGAGATCTGCTCCCAGCCGGCCTCTTCATGGGTTAGTTGTTTCCGGCCGGCGCGCGTCAGCGAGTAGAACTTTGCCTTCCGGTTATTTTCGGAGGCGCCCCATTGGGATGAAATCCAGCCGTACTGTTCTAGACGCAGCAGGGCGGGATAAAGCGTGCCCTGGTTCAGGCACAGGAGGTCATTCGAGATCTGGCGGATGCGCTGGGCGATACCGAAGCCGTGCATCGGACCCATGGTGTCCAGGGTCTTGAGCACCAGCATGTCGAGCGTGCCCTGCAGGACTTCGGCTCGTGAGGGTGGCATATTGCTCATTTAGACGGTCAACAGAAGGGTGAGGTTAGCAAAGCCCACAGATTTCTTGTAGAGCGTCAACAGGTGGTGAGGGAGCGTGGCCCACTGGATACTCCCGACTACTGAATCTCGATGGTTGCCTTTTGATTCTGACCGTTAACCGCCACTCGGAAGCAGCCCAAGTTGACACGTAGTCCCCATCTCGGACCTTGGCCTAGCAGGTGATCCCGTGCCCGGCGCAAATCCTCCCTGGTCGCGAAGTGTTTACCGAAGTTCCGGCTGGCGCGAAAGCGTGAGGGGGCAGGAAACGGCGTTAGCTTCCCCTTGGAGGAAATACGCAGGCCTGGTGCTGGCAAGGGGAAGCTAACCCTTGCGAGGAAGTGACCACAGTTGGAATTCCGGGGGCCACATTCGAAAATGCCGCGGAACGATGTCGTAAGCTGGGGACCATGGCAATCGAATTAGACCATGTCTTCATTTGCGTCAGCCGAGGCGCTCCTGAAGCAGAGCATCTGGTCCGATTCGGATTGTGCGAAGGCCCGCCGAATGTCCACCCGGGTCAGGGTACGGCGAATAGGCGCTTCTTCTTCGCCAACTCCATGCTTGAGTTGCTCTGGGTAGAAAACAGTGCGGAGGCTCAGAACGAAGTGACAGCGCCGACGCAACTCTGGGAACGTTGGACTAA
>DATFTE010000069.1:0-9228 GCA_035262225.1 Terriglobales bacterium | reverse complement strand
GCTTTTCCGCCACCGCGGTGCATATTCCGGCGGAAAACCGGGTGGTGTGGCGGGTGGTAGCGGCGAAGAACGGGACGTACAATATCAATGTTGGTGCGGGCGGGCAGACTTTCAGCAAGCAGATTGTCGTCTCGCCGGACGTGGAACGGCTTTCCCCGGTGCGCTTGCGCGATCATCTGCTCGACCGGTGGTTGACTTCCGGGGAGTCGGCGCTGCCGGCGGCGAGCCCGGTGGAGTCGATTGATGTCAGCTACGCGCCGCGTGACATTCGCTTCGCGTGGATAGACTGGAACTGGATTGTGCTGTTCTTCGTGCTGTCGATGATTGCGGGGTTCATCTTCAAAGAGCTGTTGGGGATTGAGATATGAAGTGGGGCGAGGGCTTCGGCCGCCGTCGGCGGCGCAGGGACAAGGGCGCCCGTGCCATGTGGGTGCTGCTGGTTCTCATCGTTCTGTTTCACCCCCTTGGGAGCCATGCCTATGCCGGGCCGGGCGCCGGGTTTGCGGTGCTTTCTTCGTTCTGGACGCTGTTCGTCGCCTTTCTCTATTCCCTCTATGCGCTGTTCACCTGGCCCTTCCGCCACGTGATGCGGTTGTTGCGGCGGAGAAACGCTTACGGCAAGGCGAAATTCAAGCGCGCGGTGATTCTGGGTTTTGATGGAATGGACCCGGAGCTGGCGGATCGCTTTATGAACGAGGGCCGGCTCCCGAACCTGGCCAGGCTGCGCGAAAAGGGCACCTTCAACAAGCTGCGCACGACTTTCCCGGCGATCTCTCCGGTCGCCTGGTCAACCTTCATGACCGGGGTGAATCCGGGGAAGCACAACATATACGATTTTCTCGCCTGCGATAAAGACAGTTACCTGCCGTTTCTTTCTTCGGCCGAGATCAAGGGCCCCAAGCGGCAGTGGAAGATCGGGAAATACACCATTCCGCTGGGCAAGACTTCGATCAAGGGCATGCGGAAGGGAACTCCGTTCTGGCATTGGCTGGGGGACGCGGGCATCTTCTGTTCTGTCATTCGCGTGCCGGTGACGTTTCCTCCCGAGAAATTTCCCGGCGTGCTGCTGTCGGGCATGTGCGTGCCCGACCTCAAAGGCAGCCAGGGCACCTTTTGTTTCTGCACGACGCGCATGTCCAGCGACAAATTTCGCGAGGGCGGGGTGCGCATCCCTGTCGAGCGCGACGGAGCGGTGTGCCGGTCGTATGTACCAGGGCCGGAGGATCCGCTGGGGACGGGGAAAGAGCTGCGGGTGAAGTTTGAAGTGCGTGCCAACGGGAAGGCGGCGAAGTTCGAAGTGGAAGGACAGAAGTTCGAGTTGCAGGTGGGCGAATACTCGGAGTGGATTCCGGTGAAGTTCCGCGCTGGACTGGGCACGGGAGCGCACGGCATCTGCCGCTTCTTCCTCAAAGAAATTTCGCCCGAGGTTGAGGTTTATGTGACGCCGGTGAACATCGATCCCGCACAGCCGGACCTGCCGATATCGCACCCGGTGACTTACTCCATTTATCTGGCGAAGTTGTTTGGTCCGTACGCGACGCTTGGCCTGGCGGAAGACACCTGGGCGCTGAACGAGCATGTGCTCGATGATGATGCGTTTCTGGCGCAAGCCTACGGTAACCACGCAGACCGGGAGCGCATGCTGTTCGACGCGCTGGAGAAGACCAGGCAGGGCCTGTGCGCGTGCGTGTTCGATACCACCGACCGTGTGCAGCACATGTTCTGGCGATATCTGGAAGACGACCACCCGGCGGCTCGCGAGGTGCCCCGCGAGCGGCGGCCGCAGATTATTCAGGAACTGTACGAGAAGATGGACCGGCTGATTGGCCGGGTGATGGAGCAGATTGATGACAAGACGCTGCTGCTGATCTTGTCCGATCACGGCTTCAAGTCGTTTGCGCGTTGCATGAATTTGAACGCCTGGCTGCATCAGAACGGGTACCTGGCGCTCAAGGACGGCAAGACCGAGAGCGGCGACTGGTTCCAGGATGTAGACTGGTCGCGCACCCGGGCTTACACCATGGGGTTGAACGGACTTTATCTGAACATCAAGGGACGGGAGCGCGAGGGAATCGTCGAGCCCGCCGAGGCTGAGAAGTTAAGGCATGAGCTGCGCGAGAAGCTGAATGGGCTGGTGGATCCGGCGTTAGGCAAAGTGGGGATCAGCGGCGTCTTCGATTGCGATGCGGTCTATGCCGGGCCGTACGTGGACAACGCTCCGGATTTGATTGTTGGCTATGCCGACGGGTACCGGGCGTCGTGGGATTCGGTGATGGGCAAGGTCACCCGCGAGATTTTTGAAGATAATCTAAAGGCCTGGAGCGGGGATCACTGCATCGATCCGCGGCTGGTGCCGGGTGTGCTGTTCTCCAATCAGAGGATTGCGACCGAGAAGCTGGCGATTGTGGACGTGGCGCCGACGGTATTGAAGTTGTTTGGAGTGGGGTTACCGGGGCATTTCGATGGGAAGGCATGGAGCCTGGCGGAGAGTGCCTAGCCCCATCTTGCCGCGTGGGGTTGTGGTGAGCTACTCGCTGTGGGCCATTCCCGCGAGTTCAGCTTCATGAAAGACCGGGTAGAAAAGAAGATCCGGCGGCACGTTGGACTCTGCCAAACTGAGTCGTCTCAGTTCCTCCCACCCGAGGCGGTTCAGCCTGAGTGATTGGTGGCAGTCGCCGTTCGCTGTTAAGATCCCCCCTTTCAATGGCTTCCCCGCCCGTCTCCTGAAGCTAACTGGCGCTTCCTGGACCCTTCCTTTATCATCTAAAGATCCCACTGGGTCTGACCGGAGAAGAGCGCAGAAGCGATGGGTGTTCCTATTTCACAGATGTGGACGGTGGCTTCCTACGTCCTCGGCCAGAGGCTGAAAGGACGGAAGCAGTATCCCGTCGTGCTGATGCTGGAGCCCTTGATGCGCTGCAACCTGGCGTGCGCGGGCTGCGGGAAGATTCAGTATCCCGGCCACGTCCTGAAGACCGACCTGACGCCGGAGCAATGCTTCCGCGCGGTGGACGAGTGCGGCGCGCCCATGGTTTCGATCCCGGGCGGCGAGCCGCTCATGCATCCGCAGATCGCCGAGATTGTGGAAGGCATCCTGGGGCGCAAGAAGTACGTATACCTGTGTACGAACGGCCTCCTGCTGAAAGAGAAGATCGATCAGTTCAAGCCCAGCAAGTATTTTTCGTTCGTAGTTCACATGGACGGGCTTCGTGAACATCACGACTTCGCCGTGTGCCGCGAGGGCACGTACGATATTGCGGTCGACGGAATCAGGGAAGCGTTGCGGCGCGGCTTCCGCGTGACCACCAACACCACTCTGTTCGACGGCGCCGAGCCCGAGAGCGTGCGGCAATTCTTCAGCGAGATGATGGACCTGGGCGTCGAGGGCATGATGCTCTCGCCGGGGTACACCTACGACAAGGCTCCCGACCAGGAGCACTTCCTCAGCAAAAAAAAGACGCGGCGTCTTTTCCGCGAGATCCTCAGCAATCGCGAGGACAAGTGGCGCTTCAACATGAGCCCGCTGTTCCTCGAATACCTCATGGGACGCCGCGAGTACAGGTGCACACCCTGGGGCATGCCGACCTACAACATTTTCGGCTGGCAGAAGCCCTGCTACCTGCTGCAGGACGGATACGCCGATACGTTTGAAGAACTGCTTCGCGAGACCGAGTGGGAGCACTACGGCACTGAGAGCGGGAATCCCCGGTGCGCGAATTGCATGGTGCACAGCGGCTACGAGGCCAGCGCGGTGAACGACACGTTCGGGTCGCTGAGCGGATTCCTGGCCACGGTGCGGGCAACCCTGTTCAACAAATACAAGGATCCCGACGCCACCGGCAGCGCCCCGCCAACTCCCAGCCGCAGTGGCCCGCTGGTGCAGATCACGACCTCTCCAAAAGCCTGATGTCGAGCTTACCTATGCCAACTACACCAGAACCGGGGGATGAGACTCTCGGTTTTGCGCACGAGAATCTCGAAGGATGGGTGCCGGCCCTGGCGAGCGAGGCGGAGATTCGGGAAGCGCTGGAGAAGGCGTTTGACTATCGCGGGGACCTGACCATCACCTTGAAAAATGGGCAGAGGGTGGAAGGCTATGTGTTCGACCGGCGCTCGAACGGCGCCTCTCTGGCGGAGTGCTACGTGCGGGTGATGCCGAAGAACCGGGGAGAAAGAATCAAGATTGCTTACTCCGAGATTGCCGGTCTGGCGTTCACCGGGAAAGACACGGCAGCGGGCAAGAGTTTCGAGGCCTGGGTGAAGAAGTACAACGCCAAAAAATCTGCGGGCGAAAAGAACATCGGGATTGAGCCGGAGCCGCTCGATTAGCATAGAACTCGAGATCCCTCGCTGCGCGCGGGATGACAGGGCGAGGTTCGGTGCGAGCGTTGACGTTCAGTTGTAAGCCTTAGAATTTTGTCGGTCCGTATCCAATCCGAAAATCTTCGCGTGGTGATGGTGGCTCCGCGGAATCCGCTGAACCTGGGGGCTGCCGCTCGGGCAATGAGCAACTTCGGGTTCCTGCATCTTCGAGTGGTAAACCCCTATCACATTGCTTTTCGCGAGGCGCGTTCGGCCGTAGGCGCGTCGGCTGTGCTGATCAACGCCGAGGAGTACCGGAGTGTAGCCGAGGCGGTTGCCGACTGTGAACTGGTGGTGGGGACGACGGCGGTGGGGCATCGCGAGTTGCATCATCCTTTACACCGTCTGGAGGGCGGCGCGCGGCAGCTCCGGAGCGGATTGAAGGGCGGAAGAGTGGCGCTTCTGTTCGGCACCGAGAAGTTCGGCCTCTCGAATCAGGACATGAGCCACTGCCACTGGCTGATTCGAATTGCCACCCGAGAAGCGCACATCTCGATGAACCTGGGGCAGGCGGTAGCGGTTTGCTTGTATGAACTGACGCGCGATCCCAAAGCCGGACCGCGAGTGGCGAAGACGAAAGCTGCGAGCGCCAGAGAAGTCGAGCGCATGACGGGCCTGCTGTTCGACGCCCTCCAACTGAGCGGGTACGTGAATCCCCGGGCGGTACCAGCGACCGAAGAGAAGTTACGGCGGCTGCTGCGCCGCATGAAACTCGAACCCAAGGATGCCCAGCTTTGGCAGGGGATGCTGCGTCAGGTGGTATGGAAGCTGCGCTCGGAAAAAACCTGAGGCTTTCCTCCGGGCTACGATCCGGGGTCGCGCCCTCCCGCCGGCTCTCGTGAATCTCGCCGTTATTACGCAGTCCTTGTCCGGGGTCTTCCGCGGAGGGTTGGACCGGCGAGGAGGCCCGTCCTCGAATGGGATTCCACCCTTATTTCAGGTTCCCGAACATGGGGTAGTGGCTGGCGGCACCCATGAGGAAGAGCAGGGGAATCGACAGGTAAGCGTTGGCGCGGGAAGTGAGGAAGACCATACGCGCCATGGCTTTCGATTCTTCGGGGATGGGTGTGCCTTTGGCGGCGTTGTCTCTGGTCCATTGAATGATGCGTTTCTGGATGCGCCAGATCACGCCCCACACGTTCAACATCATCACCCAGCCGATGCCTCCGCCGAGGCCAATAGCGAGCAGGCGATTGCTCTCCCAGCCGCGGTTGTTCCAGTCAAGAAACGCCCAGCAGGCGACAAGAACAATGAGCGTGTACGCAACCGCGAGCACCGGGCCCTGGTTGAGTATTCCCTTGCCCGGCTTGAGCAGGCCGTACATCAGCCCCCAGACCACCGTCCAGATCAGAAAGAAGCTGCCGAAGACACCGCCCGCGGAGGCTCCGGCAGTGCGAGCGTCAGACGCGACAATGTTGCCCCAGTAGGCCAGCCCGAACAGCACCGTGATCACCGCGGCCATGCGGAACCACCACAGGGCGCGCGACATGAGGGCGGGGAAGACCTTGCCCCTGGTGGCTGGGTCGAGCTCTTTCATGAGGGGGACACTGACGAGGTTGAAGAAGTAGAGCAGGCCGATCCAGGTGATGCCGGCGAGGAAATGAATCCAACGAAACACCATGAGCAGGTTAGTATTGCTGTCTTCGGGCAGGTGGGTATTGATTTCGGCAAACAGCGCCAGCGCAGCAGGAGCGGCCATGGCGATTCCTCCGCACACCTGGGGGATAAGCCGGAGGCGGTCCGGCAGAGTCAGGATTGTACATCAGCGCCGCCGGAGGTTGTCGGGGCACAGGGAGCGGCAGGGTGCACGGCCGGCAACAGGCGCCTCGAACCCAGACCAGCACTTGATAGGTTGAAAAGTGGAGCCTTAGGCCGTATTGTACGGAGGTACCTGCGACGCTTCTCGCGCCAGTAGCGGGATTTGCGCGAGAGGCGCTGGAGCTATCCCCCTCAGTTCATGACGTCTCAGGGGACAAGGCGTCAGAAACGGATTTTCAGCTTGCAATCGCGAAAGCCAGGAGATCGGCGATGGAAAATAAGCCGGCACAGAACATCCAGGATTCCTTCCTTAACACCGCCCGCAAAGAAAAGATCAATATCACGATTTACTTACTCAGCGGGGTGAAACTTACTGGCCGAATCCGTTCCTTCGATAAGTACTCGGTGGTGCTCGAGACCAATAACCAGGAGCAGCTCATCTTCAAGCACGCCATCTCGACGGTCGCGATGGGCCGGGTGGCGCATGTCCACGGCGAGAGACCCACACCGGTGCCGGCGGTGCCCGCCGGTCCGGAGCATGGTTCGGGATCCGCGTCCGGAACCGAAGGGTAAGGCGTTTCCGACTTGCGCAGTTCAGATTCAAGAATTTCCCGGAAGACAGGCAACGTAAACGGCTCCGCGGTATCGACCACGAGGGTTCCGCGGGAGCGCGTTTTCCTGGTGGGCATCGACTATCGCGTCCGTACCCGCGCGGGCAAGGGCGGCAAGCCCCGGGTGACCGCCGGGGCGCAGGCGGCTCGTGATACGGCTGTTTCGACTGCCTCCAAGGCTCCCGCGGTTCCCGAGTTCAGCGCAGAAGAATCGCTTGCAGAGCTGCGCGCGCTGGCGACCAGCGCGGGTGCGGAAATCGCCGGCGACTTTCTGCAGCATCGCGACCGCCCCGATCCGGCCACCCTGATCGGTCGCGGCAAGCTGGAAGAAATTGCCGGGGCCGCGGCTTCCGTATCGGCCGATCTGATTCTCTTCGATCACGACCTGACGGCGTCGCAGCAGCGCAACATCGAGCGGGTGGTCAACACCCGGGTGATTGACCGCACCCAGCTGATCCTTGACATATTCGCCCGGCACGCCCGCACCCGTGAAGGCCAGTTGCAGGTGGAGTTGGCGCAACTCGAGTACCTGCTGCCGCGGCTGGGCGGGCGGGGCATTGCCATGTCGCAGCTGGGCGGTGGCATCGGCACACGCGGCCCGGGCGAAACCCAGCTGGAAACCGATCGCCGGAAGATCTACCGGCGCATCCGGCATGTCAAAGAGCAGATTGAAAACGTGCGCCGGATTCGAAGGCAGCAGCGGCAACGGCGCGAGTCGGTACCGGTGGCCACCGTCGCGCTGGTGGGCTACACCAACGCAGGAAAATCGACGCTGTTTAACGCCATGACCAGGGCGGATGTGCTGGCCTCGGCGCGCATGTTTGCGACGCTCGATCCTACGATTCGCGCAGTGGCGTTGCCGTCAAAGAGGAAAGTGCTGCTGTCGGACACTGTTGGTTTTATTCGGAACCTTCCGCACACGCTGGTCACGGCGTTTCGCGCAACCCTCGAAGAGGTGCAGAGAGCGACGCTCATTCTGCAAGTGTCGGATGCCAGCAGTCCGCTCTCGGCGGAGCAGGACGCGCAGGTGGAGAAAGTGCTGAAGGAGCTGGAAGCCGACAAGAAGCCGCGCCTGCGGGTGATGAACAAGATTGACCTACTGGCGGCCGGGCAGCGGGATGGGTTGCGGGATGATCGCACGACGGTTCACGTCTCCGCGGCCAGGGGAATCGGCATCAGCACGCTGGTGGAACGAATCGACCACCTGCTCGAGGAGGATCGTCCCCGCCGGGTGCATCTCGAACTCCCGCAAAAGGAAGGGAAGACATTGGCCATGCTCGAAGCCAGATCGAGGATTTACGCCCGCGCCTATAAAGACGGGCTGGTGGAATTGGAGGTGGAGGCGCCGGAATCAGTGGTGCGGCGGGTGCGGGAGTGGGTGGTGGAGTAGGGCGATTCGGGCCGAGGCGGGTGCCGGGGATTTCACCATCGCCGCAAGCAGCCTTACGGCGTTCTCGATGCGTGTGCTGTCTCCCGTGGCGCAAAGATCCAGGAGCAAGCCCCGGGTGGCCGCCAGCAGCAGCGTGGCCTGCGCGGATCCCACCTCCGCTGTTACCCCCGCCTGCTCTGCCAGTTTCCTCCAATAGGCCAGGGGATCGGTGAGAACGCCGGGATAACGGCGCGGTTGGCGCAGCGCTAATGCATAGAGCTCAAAAATCAGGCGGGCTGCGGGCCGCGCACGCCGGGTGCTGAGCCGCTGCCAATACCACAACAGAAATTCAGCCAGGGTGCGTTTCTTGCCTCGCCCAAACCACGACCGGATCACCGCGTTCTCGCGCTCCCGCAGCCCCGCCAGCACTTCCCGCAAAAGCCCCTCCCGGGACCCGAAATGATAGAGCAGCATGCGGGCATTGGTGTCGAGCGCCCGGGCCAAGGGGCGAAGCGCCAACCCGGTGACCCCGTGGGAGAGGACGTAGTCGACCGCCCCCTGGCGCAGTCTGCGGCGAATTTCCGGGTTGGACGGCCTGGCCACTGTGTTCGGTTAATGTAACACATGTTACACTAATATGCAGGATCCGCCCCGGGTTTCCCGCAAGGGGCGGCCCAGAGAAGGGAGAGACGAATGATGCGTATGGGCGTACTGCTCGCGTTCCTCGGCATCTTCAGCGTGCCCGGCAAGGCACAATCGCAAACTCAGGAAGAAAGGAACAAGGCTGTTGCCCGCAGCTTCTTCGAGGAGGTCCTGGATCAGGGACATCTCGAAAAGTACGCCGACTCCCATGCCAGCGATTTTGTCGCTCACGCAGGGGATCATGACGCCGGCCTGATGGAGGACATGGCCGCAGCACGCGAGGAGCGCAAGGCTCTCCCGGATATGCACGTCACCGTCAACCAGGTTTTGGCGGAAGGTGACTCCGTCCTCGTCTACTGGAGGGCCTCGGGAACCAATACCGGTCAGGGAATGGGGTTCCCGGCGAGCGGCAAGCGCATTGCGGTCCCGGGCATGACAATTTTCCGCTTCCGGCAAGGGAAAATCAGCGAAGAGTGGAGTGTCTTC
>DATFTE010000068.1:0-6716 GCA_035262225.1 Terriglobales bacterium | reverse complement strand
GGGTCCGGCGACTGCAAATGGACCGTCGGGCAACATCCTTGAGGCATTCCTCACCGGATCTTCCCTCTCGAATGTTACCAACATGGGGATCGACTTTCTCGGTGCAGCGTGTGGCGGCAATGACAATGGGACCCGAATGCTGGCTGGGACGATTAACTCTTCAAACCAGGTGACCATTAACCTTGCTCGCGGCGGAGCCCAGATGGTCACCATCACCGGAACGCTAAACGCGTCTGCCACGCCTTCCTTTTCGGGGACCTTCAAAATTTCGGCGCCAGGCTGCGGCAGCGATGGCACCATCGGCAACGTAGCCGGCGTGCCCGCAAGTTCACTCACTGGAAATTACGCCGGGTCGCCTTACAACAGCGCTGACAACGTCACTTTTAGCCTTACTGCGGGAGCGAACAACACCTTTAGCGGGAACGGCACAGATAGTCAGAACGGCGCTTTCACCCTGAGCGGCAATTCGGTCGGCAACGCGGCTTCGGTGACGAACACACCATCGGGTGGCGGCAATGCGACCAGCTTTTTCACGTACTACGATCCTCAGTTGGGTGCCAAAGGATCGGTTGTCACACTCGTCTTTGTAGGGGCAAACGCGACAAGTTGCCCAAACGGGGCGCCCCTACCCACCGGCGGCGGTGGGTGCTTGTTCGGAATCTTCGCGAAACAGTGATCAGGCGTATTCGTCATATCCGCTGTCCGGTGAGCAGTGGCGAATAGCTCCGAGCCGCGCCTGCTGCACGTATGGAAGCGGTGCCCCACCCTTCGCGTTTTTTGAAGGGTGGGATCACCCCTCCCATCACTGACCCGCACTCGTCCTCAGAATTGGAACCCCTGCTCCTTAGTCCAAAAGTGAGACCGCCCTACGCCTCCCGCCCCCAAGGTCCCATTTCGGCGCTGCGCGCTCGAAATCTCATCCCCGTGAATCGGCAACTCTCTCTGCCGCCTTCCTTGACACCCTTTCGACCCCCTTATATTCTTCAGTATTGCTCCCTTGAGCATTTAAGCGTCTGTGCGTGCTTCCGCGGCCTGCGCGGTTTGGCGGGGGCGCGGAGAGTCCCGATGTTCATCGAAATTCAAGAGTTAGAGCTCCATCCGCTGGATTTCGCGGAGGAGTTCGGCCCGGGTGTGATTGACCTCGGTCCGGAAGCGCGGCAATCGGCTGCGCTGCGCTCCTCGGGCCGCGCCCAGCTCGTCGAGGAACATCACGGCAAGCATCAGACGGTGAAGGACATCCGCGTCGCCGGAGATTTCTCCGTGCGCCTCGAGGTTCCTTGCGCACGCTGCCTTGATCCGGTCGCGCAAAACTTGAACCGCAAATTTGATTTGCTCTACCGGCCACAGGGCGTTGACGCTGGCAAGGAAGAGCTTTCCATCACCGCTGCCGACGCCGAAATTGGCTATTATCAGGGAGATGGCCTGCTGCTCGAAGACGTGTTGCGGGAACAGGTTCTGCTCGCGCTGCCACTCAAAGCCGTCTGCCGCGACGACTGCAGGGGACTCTGCCCGCACTGTGGCAAGAATTTGAATGTCGAGCCCTGCTCGTGTGCCGAGCCACAAGAAGATCAGCGCTGGGCAGCGCTGAAAGATATTCGCAACAAGCTGAATCACTGAGAGAATCTGGCCGCATGCGGCCGGCGAGAGGAATTCCGAATGCCGAATCCGAAACGACGTCACTCCAAGAAACGCACCAGCACCCGCCGGGCGCACGATGCTCTGAAGGCCAACTCGCTCTCCGAGTGTCCCAACTGCCACGAGCGCAAAATGCCGCACCGTGCCTGCCCCAAGTGCGGTTACTATAAAGGTCGCGATGTACTGAACGTTGAGGAAGCCAGCTAGCTCCGCCCTAACATGGCAAGCGTCATAGCGCTCGACGCAATGGGCTCCGACCGCGCGCCCAAGCCTGAAATCGAAGGTGCGATTCAGGCGGCTCGGCAGTACGGCCAGCGCATCGTTCTCGTTGGCCGCAGCGAAACGATCCGCGCGGAAATGGCACGCCATCCCGCTGGCGCCGGCTTGCCGCTCGAAATCGTCCACGCCTCGGAAGTGATCAGCATGGACGATAAGGCGGTACAGGCCGTGCGCTCCAAGCGCGACTCCTCCATTCGGGTGGGCCTGCGCCTGGTGCGCGATGGCAAGGCCTCCGCCTTCGTGACGGCCGGCAACACCGGCGCCGCCATGGCCACGGCGAAGATGGTGCTGGGTGCGCTGCCCGGCGTCGATCGTCCCGCGCTCGTGGCTACGTTCCCCACGATCACTGGAGCGGCGGCCACGCTGCTCGACGTAGGCGCCAACGTGGACTGCAAGCCGCACAATATGGCGCAGTTTGCCATGATGGGTGAGATTTATGTGCGCAACATGTTTGGCGTCAAGCATCCGCGCGTGGGTTTGCTCTCGATCGGCGAAGAAGAAACCAAGGGCAACGATCTGACGCGCGAGTCGTTTCACTTAATGAAGCGTCTGCCGCTGCACTTCATCGGCAACGTCGAAGGCCGCGATCTTTATAGCGGCGCCGTGGATGTGATTGTCGCGGACGGGTTTGTGGGAAACGTGGCGCTGAAAACCTCGGAAGGCGTAGCCAACCTGGTGCGCACCGTGCTGAAAGAAAGCCTGAAAACGACCATCACCACGCAAGTGGGCGCGTTGCTCTCGCGCAGCGCTTTTGCCGACTTCAAGAAGCGCCTCGATCACACCGAGTACGGAGGCGCGCCGCTTCTGGGAGTGAAAGGCGTTTGTTTTATCACTCATGGGTCGTCGAATGCCAACGCCATCAAGAACGCTCTGCGGGTGGCCGGAGAGTTTGTCGAGCATCGCATTAACGACGTGATCGCGAAAGAGTTAGGCACAGCGCGCGCGGCGGTGATGAGCACTTAGTTTGATCCCCAACGCCATCCTGATCCGGGGGCGAAGGTTCTGGCGCGGAGCGATGAGGCTGGTGGTTCACGCCAGATTTGGCCTGCTGAAAATGCAGGCTCTCGGGATGACATCCTCGAAAGCATGACATCTTCTGAGACGGGACGTCTTCGGAGACACGACCTCTTTCGGAAACAAAATGGCAAACCACATTGCATTTCTTTTTCCCGGACAGGGATCGCAGGCAGTGGGCATGGGCAAGGAATTGGCGGAAAACCATGCCGTGGCGCGGCAGACATTTGCCGAGGCCGACGAGGCACTTGGCTACAAGCTTTCGCAGATTTGCTTCGAAGGCCCGGAAGATCAGCTGCGCCTGACCGAGATCACGCAGCCTGCGATTCTGACCGTGTCGGTGGCCGCCTGGCGAGTGCTCAACGTGAAAGGTTTGAAGCCGGGCTTCGTCGCCGGGCACAGCCTGGGCGAATACTCGGCGCAGGTGGCGGCGGGCACGCTGGAGTTTGCCGACGCGGTGCGCACGGTACGCAATCGAGGAAAATATATGCAGGAGGCGGTGCCGGTGGGCGTGGGTGCGATGGCCGCCATCCTGGGCATGGCTCCGGAAAAAGTCGCGCACGTTTGCCACGATGCAGCCAACGGTGAAGTCTGCGAGTCGGCCAACATCAACTCTCCCCAGCAGATTGTGATTTCCGGAAACACTGCGGCGGTGGAGCGCGCAGCCAAACTGGCCGACGAACGCGGCGCCAAGCGCGCCAAACTGCTGCCGGTGAGCGCGCCTTTCCATTGCTCGCTGATGAAGCCGGCGCAGGACCGGCTGGCGCCCGATTTGCAGGCTTTGCCCTTTCAGCGTCCCGCGGTCCCGGTGGTGTGCAACGTGGATGCGGCGGTCATCGATGATGCCGAACGTAGCCGCGACGCACTCATCCGGCAAGTGACCGGGTCGGTGAAGTGGGAGCAGTCGATGCGGGTGCTGATCGAGAAGGGCGTGGACACGTTTGTCGAGATCGGTCCCGGGAAGGTGTTGTGCGGGCTGATGCGGCAGATCGACCGCGCGCAGGCGGCGCTCAACGTGGGGGACGAGGCTTCGCTGGCGAAGACGCTCGAGCACTTCGCGGTGAGGGCGTAGTCGGCGATCGTGAAAGGCTTTCACCGCAAAAAAGGCGAAGGAGTTGCCGAGGTCTCACCAGGGACCAATTGCCGATCCTCTCTCTACCCCTCGGGAGGACAAGCCTCTTTTCTGCGCGGGGTCGCGCCTCCGGCGCTTGGCGGTACCTATCCGCACTGGACCTGATCTGTCCTGGTTGAGCATCGTTCGAAGTGTGCCAGGGGAGAATCTTCCTTCGCTCCTGCGCGGCTGACTCGAACTGGGCTTTAGTGGACAGACCAGGGCGTCCGTCGCTTCGTGCTTGGCGGCAGAGGCGTTGGACGGGCGGGATACCCGTCCTCCACTGTCTTCATTGAATCAATCTTTACGCTTTTATTCGGTGAGCCAGCCCAGCCAGTTGCCGCACTGGATTTCGTTGGGGGAAAACGACAGGGTCCGATCGGATTTGAGGACGTAGAGGTAAGCACGTTCGGCGCGCTGGTTCACCGTCACCTGGACGATGACGCCGCTGTCGGTCGAGAGCGAGCAGTCTACGGAGTGGCTCTTAATTAGCCCCCACTCGCCGCCCGGACCCCAGTCGCGGTAGAAGTCGCTGAAGGGGTATTTGGAATACTTCTGCGGGTGCTGGCGCCAATCGGGATCGTTGAACCAGATGCCGTAGGCGTCTTCGTATTTCTGCGCCTGGAGGGCGTTGAAAAAGCGGTCGACGGCGCGGCGGTGGGGGTAGTTGCGGAAGTGGTAGGCGGTCCAGGCGGCGACGAGGATCAGGAGGACGAGTGCGGTGATCAGTCGGCGGCGACGACGGTCGCGGGCGGCGTCGAACTGCGCGGCGTCCATCAGAGTCATGGCGGTAACAGGATAGCGGAGGGGATTGTCAATTTCCAATTTTCGCGTGCGCGGTTCGGGAATCTTCGGGTTGTGGTGCGGAAGCTCTTAATCGCGGGCGATCGCGGGAGGTATGACACACTCATGCGCGAATCGGCAAGCGAAGAGTCTCACAGCGTTCGCTTGAACAGCGGCGTGGCTACGGCCAGGGTGATGACTCCGAAGATGGTGAGATAAAGCATGTCGGGCCAGATGGGGACCAGACCGGTCTCTTTGAGCAGCAGGGATTTAAAGCCGTGCACGGCGTAAGTGAAGGGATCGGCTTTGGCGATGGCGCGCAGCCACCAGGGGAAAGCCTGGATCGGATAAATCGAGCCGCTGGGGAAAAACAGCAAAGTGTTGAGGATGCCGAAGATGGCGCGCGGCACCAGTGGGTCGTCGACGCGCACCATGAGCAGGAACATCATGGTGTTGAAGGCGATGGAGGTGAGCAGGATCATCACCAGGAGCCCGAGGATGGTGGGAATATCGAAGATGGAGCCGACGCCGGCGAGCAGGGCACCGATGGCGGTGATGATCACTCCGGTGAGCACGGCCTTGATGGCTCCAGCGGCATTCAGTCCGAACACCAACTCCGTCTTGGTAATGGGGGTTACTAAGTAGCCTTCGTGCACGCCCCGGGCTTTGTCGTCAATATAGAGCATGCCGCCACCGATCATGACGGAGACAAACATGGCCAGCGTGATGGAGCCGGGCAGCAGGTACTTCATGTATTCGATATAGGGGTAGAGTTCGACGATGGAGAGAGCGGTCTGCTGGATGAGGCGCGGCTCGACGGTGGGCTGGTTGAGGGCGTTGGTGAGGTCGGTGAGTTCCTGCTCGAGGGTGGCACTCATGAAGTTGTCGCTGTTATCCACGATGAGGGCAATCCGGGGGCGATTCAGTTGGAAGACGCGGCTGGAGTACTGCGGCGGAATGATGACCGCCCCCTGCAGCTTGCCGGTCTTGACGTCCTGGGTGGCTTGCTGCTCGTTGTCGTAGTACACGGGAACGAAGGTGCGAATGTTGGCGCGCACAGAGTCGAAAGCTTCGCGGATTTTGAGCGCCTGAGTGCCGCCGTCCTCATCGACCACGCCGAGTCTGGCGTCCTTGATCTTGCCGCCGAAAGCGTTGCCCAGCACGATAAGCTGCACCAGGGGAAAGATCATGGAGGCCATCATGAGGGCCGGGGAACGGAAGAATTTGCGCATTTCGCGCTCGACGATGGCGAAAATGTGGTTCATGGCTGTATTCCGGGTCTGGGCGGCATGACGAATCCGTAGGATTTGACCAGTTCGTCGCGCAACTGCCGCCCGGTGTAGTGGACGAACACGTCATCCAGCGTGGTGTTTTGAACGGAAAGGGATTTGACGGCGACGCTGGCCTTGACTGCGGCCTCGACCAACTCGGTGGTTGCCTTGGGGCCGTCTCCGGTGAGGATGCGATACATGCCTGCGCCCTGGTGCTGAACCGAGGTGACTCCGCTGAGCTGATGCAGGCTCTGTTCCCAGCCGGCGGGAAGATGCTCAAACTGCGCTTCGATGACGTTGGACCCGGGAACGCTGGCTTTGAGCGCGGCCGGAGTATCGAGGGCGACCAGCTTGCCGTGATCGACGATGGCGATGCGGTCGCAGAGGCGGTCGGCCTCGTCCATGTAGTGGGTGGTGATGAGGACGGTGAGCTGGCGGTTGGCCTTGATGTTGGTAAGCATCTCCCAAACGGCGACACGGGAGACGGGATCGAGCCCGGTGGTGGGCTCGTCGAGGAAGAAGATGCGCGGGCTGTGCACCAGGCCGCGGGCGATCTCCAGGCGGCGGCGCATGCCTCCGGAGAGGGTCTTGGTCTGAGCGTCGCGCCACTTGGTAAGGTCGAC
>DATFTE010000067.1:0-2687 GCA_035262225.1 Terriglobales bacterium | reverse complement strand
TTGGGCACGGGTGAGGTCAGGGCCGCGGCCTCCACCGCGGGCGCCGAGTCCGTGGCAGAGGGCGCAGTTGATGCGGAATTCGGAGGCTCCGGCTTTGGCGGCCTCGGGATTTCCGGAGAAGGGGTTGCGGTCCTGAGCGGCGGCTATCGAGACCAATCCGAGGCAGCAGACGAGAAGTCTTTGCTGGGTCATGGATGCCGGGCATTCTACTGCATGGCCGTCTGAGGGTTAGGAAGTTTTTCTGACGAGCGAAAGCCTTGAATCGCAAAGGTCGCTAAGACGGCGAACCAAGGGCTGACTTCTCTCCCGCCGTTCGAGGCGGAGGAAAACGGACGAAAGAACCTGCGGGACCCGCCTGAACCTGGGGAAGGGAATTCCGGGCTTGATTTTTTGCCAAATCTTTACTTCGTTTCGACAATTCCGACATCCCTGGGAGCGGAAGATTCCTCTGGACATGTCCAGCGGGCATCTGGGTGGTGCACTTGCGGATGTCTACACTGAGAATCTCCCCATTATGTCTGTATGCCTGGACGCTTTGCCCGGTACGAGGTAAAGCACTGAGCTTTCAGCCTTTCCAGCGATACGCATCGGGCTGGGGAAGGCCAAGGTGAGCGAGGACGCGATAACCGAACTGCCGCGCCATGTCATCTAAGGTCGGGGGACGGTTATAGAAGGTGGGTATGAGCGGAAAGATGGTGGCCCCGGCGTCGGCGGCGCGGTAGAGGTTGCGGATGTGAATCTTGTTGAGCGGAGTTTCACGAACGCAGAGCACCAAAGGACGCTTCTCCTTGAGGCAAACGTCGGCGGCTCGCTCGATGAGGTGGCTGGCGTCTCCGCTGGCGATGCGGGAAAGGGTGGCCACGCTGCAGGGGATAACGATCATGGCGTCGGCGGGGTAGGAACCACTGGCGATGTTGGCGCCGATGTCGGCATTGGATTGCAGGTGAACCTTGCGCGAGGACTTGCCCAGGAGGTGAGTGACGAGGTGGTCGCGTCCGCGGAGGGCTAATTCCTCGGCCATGACGCGCAGGGCGCTGTCGGAGGCGATGAAGTTGATGGTGCGAATGCGCCGATCGCGCTCGGCAGCCAGCAGAAAGTGTTTGAGGAACAACGCTCCGCTGGCGCCGGTTGTGGCAACCGTAAGGTTTTCGGGAGGATTGGGCAAGCGGGCTCCTCGGTTTCGCGGTTTGAGCATAGGGACGAGGGCTTCGGGAAGTCAAGCCAGCGGGGGATGGCAACGAGAGCGCGGGCGAGGTCACCCGCTCTCATAGTGCACGATGGCAACGGCGAGTCACTTACGGTCCCGACGCAATGCGGCGCAGCTGGCGGCGCTGGCGGGAGTGGAGCGCGAGATCCGCAGCCACGATTCGAGTGGACGGCGCAAGTATCTGCAGGACTTCATGCGGGCGTACCGGACGTATTCTTCCGTCATTGATGCGGCGGCCGTCAAAGCTATGGCGCGGCAGGCCGACATCATCCTGGTTGGCGATTATCACGCGCTGCCGGCCTCGCAGCGTTTCGCGGCTCGATTGCTCGAGGAGTGCGCGCAGCCCGGGGACCGTCCCGTGGTGTTGGGCGTGGAGACGATCTTTGCCCGCGATCAGCACATCGTGGATGAGTGGTGGCGGCGCGAGATTGACGAGAGAGAGTTGCACGAGCGCATTCGTTTCGCTCTCGATTGGGGGTACGACTGGGCTCCTTTCTTCGAATTGCTGGCTACGGCGCGGGAATTCGCCGAAGGGCTGTACGGACTCGATTGCATGCCGCGCGAGGATCTACGCAAGATCGGAGCCCGGGACCGGCACGCGGCCCACAAGATTGCGGAGATTCGCAGGCGTCATCCCCAGGCGGCGGTGTTGGTACTGTTCGGGGAATCGCACCTGGCGCCACAGCACCTGCCGCGAGCGGTGAAGGAGGAATTGCCTGACAGCCGCCGGCTGACGATCCTGCAGAATGTGGACGCGCTCTACTGGCGGGCGGCAGGCGAGAAGAACGAACGCGTGGAGGCGGTCGAGGTCAACGACGAGGTGGTGTGCGTGTTCAATTCCACGCCGCTCGAAAAGTATGAAAACTATCGCCTGCACTTGAGCCGCTGGGGACGCACGGATGAAGAAGGTCCCGACCTGGCTCCGACGATCTATAACCTGATTGACAGCCTGCTGCGCTTTTTCGAGATCAACCGCTACTCGCCGCACAACCACACGCAACCGAAGTTCCTGGTGGACCTGCTGCCAGAAATCTACGGCCGGGTCGCGGGCGGACGGCTGCACGCACGGTTATTGCGTAAGGGGATGAGCGACGAAGAGGCGCGGGCGATCGAAGAGCGCGCTGAGGAACGCGGCAGTGTTTATCTGCCGTCGGTGAATGCGTTCTACGTGCCCGAATTCCAGATGATGTACGCGGCGGAAGAGTCGGCGCGCTTCCTGCATCATGCTTGCCGGGGCTTGCCGTTGCGGGAGAAGCCGGAACGTGTGCCGCTTCCGGCAGACCGATTTTACGTGCGTTCGCTCGAACACGCGCTCGGATATTTTGGATCGCGAGTGCTGTATCCGGCACGCCCGGCGGTGGAAGAACAGGAGCTGCGGTTGCTGCCGTTGGCCACTCCGCCGACGCGCGGTAAGGAGTTCGAAGCCAGCGCCGAGTTGCTAGGCTACATGCTGGGCAACGCGCTGTATGAGGCTTATCTC
>DATFTE010000066.1:0-3359 GCA_035262225.1 Terriglobales bacterium | reverse complement strand
GGCCACGACCAGCGACGAGGGCTGGGTTGCTGCGCCTCCGCCCCCGACCAAGTACACTGCGCCCTACGCCCTGCCCTACAATCCCAACGCGCCACCTGCCATGGTTGAGCCCAAAGGGGGTGCGACGGCGCGCGGCCTCTCAGGCTTGTGGTCGACTACCGGCGCGGCCGCCGTCGATTCGGCGAAGGCTCTGTGGGACCTGATCCAGTACTCTGCCCCCGGCTCCGGCCAGAAGCAGGATCTGGACCCCAACACCAAGGCCATCGTCAGCAATGCCAAGGCGGCCAGCAAAGACCAGTGGCGCAAGGCGGGAGAAGCCAGGGATCGCGGCGACTACGTAGAGGCCCTGGGCCATCTGCTGGGCAGCGTCCCTATCGTCGGTACTGCCGCCGCGCACGCAGGTGAGCGCATCGGCGGATCAAAGCCGGTCTTCGACAAGTACGGCAACGTGATCCAGTCGGGGACAACGCAGGATATTGCGGGCGGCATAGGCGAAGGCCTGGGCATGATCTTTCCCTCGGTGGCGCACATGACTACGCCGCTGGTGAAAGCCCAGATAGCGAAGGTGATGCCGAAGGGCAAGATGGCTGCGGCCGGAACTTCACTCGAACAGGTCACGCAGCAGGCGGGCCATCTGCCGATCGACGTGCAAACACCAGGGCATTTCGCCATGGAGGGGGATCGGCTGGCCAAGTCGGGCAGCAGCATGCCCAAAGTGCTGAACGATTTCATCAAGCGCGTCACCGACCCCAAGAAGCCGCCGCTCACCTTCAAGGAGGCGCGGGAATTTTATTCCAACGCTTCCGCACTTTCGGTCGATGAAATGAACCGGCTCAATCCGAGGATGAAGCGGGCGGTGGGCAATTTCAGGGAATCGCTGCACCAAAGCCTGACTCAGACCGCGGATCAAGTCGGCCTGGGCGACTTCTACCAGGATGCGATTCAGAGGTATGGCAAGGCAGCGAAGTGGCAAGGCTTCTACGAAGACGTCAAAACGGCGGTCAAGAAAGACGCCTGGAAATGGGCACTCAAGGGAGGGCTTGGCGGTGCCACCGCCTATGAAGCCTGGAAGCATCTATGGGGCAAGGCTGAAGGCGGCACCATCCTCGATCGCCAGCCGTCGCGTGAGCAGGTCCTTAACTCGCTCCGCGGCTACGCCGACGGCGGCGTGACCGGCGACGACGGGCTGATCCACCTGGGCGACCGTCCCGGCGAGTTCGGCAACGTGCCGGTGAAACCGCGGCCCAAGGAGGCGGTGCCGCCGAAACCGGCTCCCCGGTTTCAATTCCAGGACCCGATCAATCAGTACCTGAGCGGCTCGGCGGAGCAGATGGTCGGCGGCTGGCACAAGCTGTGGGACCCGTCCGATACCACCGCAGCCGATCCGAACTGGTGGAACACCAAAGCCCAGGGCGCGTCCGATGTGGTGCGCGGCTCGGCTCCGTTCCTGGCACCGCTGGCAATCCCGGCGGCCGCCGCGGCTCCGATTCCTACGCTCACCGGTCTGGCCGCGGGCGTGGCCGTGACGCCCCAGGCGGAGAAGCTGGCGACGAAAGCGGGCATGCCGCCGGGCTACGCTTCCCTCTACGGCGACCTTACCGGCCTGGGCACCGGCATCATGGCTCCGCAGGTGGCCCCGGCGCTCGCACGAGGCGCGGTGCAGGCGCCGGGTGCCATCCAGGACGTGATCAACCGGCTCGACTACACCGGCGGCGACCCGGAGCGCGGATCGATCAGCCGCAAGCCGGTCAAGCCGAAGCAGCCGCCGGGTCCGGCCGTGCCCTCAGTTGGAACCTTGATGGAGAAGCCCCTGGAGGTACCGGGCAAGGGCGTGACCAGCGACCTGGGGCAGGTCCTGCAGGATACGGTCTCATCCAAGAACCGGCTGGACCCGATCCGGCGCGGCATGCCCGACTGGGAGATCGACCTGCGGCGGCAGCGCGCCATCGGGCAGATGCAGGAGGACGTGCGTTACGGCATGGATCACTCGGGCGATGCGCGCGACTGGTACACCAAGATGGTCGAGGAGATGGAGGGCCACCTCCAGCAGAACCGGCCGGAGTTTGGCGATCCCAACAAGCGCTCGCTATTCAAGTACCTGCTCGGCATCACCTCGAACGGCGTGGACCCGGAGATCAACTTCGGGGCGGCCCTCAAGGGCTGGGACATGTATCTGCGGGACGGCAAATTCAGTGCCTACGATCCGACACAGCAGTCCGAGTTCGGCAACCCCAAGGGTCTGGGCCTCACCTTCCGCGCCAACTCCTACGAGGGTGCCATGCAGCGCCTCAACCAGCTGGTGCAGGACAAAGGCGAGGCCGGGGCCGTGGAATGGCTGAAGTCGAAGCATCCGGTGAAAGAGCTTCGCGAGTATTATCCGAACCTGAAGGGCAAAGCCTCCGATCAGCGCCTGGGGGCTTATGTGTTCGGCGAGAAGGTGGGTGCGTTCGGCAGTAACCTGAACGGGATTCACAGCGAGTTGACGGCCGACAAATGGTGGTCGCGCACCTGGAACCGCTGGATGGGCACGATCATGGCGACCGACGCCCAGGGCAACCCCATCGTGGATGAGGAGACCGGGATGCCTGCCCTACAGGACGCGCCGCGCAATGAAACCGAGCGTAACCTGATGCGTGAAACCGCGGGCAAAGTAGCGGGCGACCTGGGCCTCTCGGTGGATGAGCTACAGGCAGTTCTCTGGTACACTGAGCAGTCGCTGTACCGCGCCCATGGCGTGGATGCGTCTAGTATAGGGTATGGAGAAGCAGCCAGAAAATACTTCAGCCGGGGCGCCATTCAGCCCGCAGCGAATGCAGCAGATCGTGGCCCAGCTGCAGGCACAAGGGCGAATGCCAAGCCCGGAGCAACTCAACGCAGTGCTCCAAAAGCACCGCGGCGAATACCAAAAGCAAGTCAAGTCAGCGCGCCGCCAGAAGAAGTAATCCCTGGCGGCCGCAGAGGAGGGCTGGCAGCAGCTTTCGCCTACGGCCGTCGCTAACCTACCATTCGTCGTCGTCGTCCCAATATTTCCGCGGAATGTTGACGGGCGGTGGTGATGGTTTATGCCTGCGCAGCCGATCCCAACCGCGCAGGGCCGCCTCGCCTGCCGCGCCACCGGCCGTCAATAGCCCGACGAACAAGGCAGCGGGCACTGCCAGTACGGCAGCGATCACGATGCAGCCGATGGCGTACAGGAAAATGGCAGACGCGATAGTCAATGCGAGGTGAATCATTCTGCTGTCCTCTCTTTATCGAGGAACTTTCGAGCCTTCCGGTCAAGCCGGTCCCATATAGTAGCGGGTGCCCAGGCCCAGCCGGTCAGCTTATAAATGCCGGTCACGCGCTCGCCGTTGTTGCGG
>DATFTE010000065.1:0-2561 GCA_035262225.1 Terriglobales bacterium | reverse complement strand
TCGGGGTCCCGGAACACGGACACCGGACGATAATCTAATAGGCGTTGGCACTCTGAATATGGACCCGATCATAGCCGCGCTGAAAGCCCAACGAGACCGCCTTGACGGCGTACTGTCCAAAAACTCGATTTGTCAGAGAGTACGTCAGTTAGCCACCAAGGTTTGGTGCACCGAAGAGAGTACTGCGCGGTGCTACGATGGACCATGGCGCGTCCTGAAAGACGCATTGTTCTAGCAGGTGAAAGTCCTGCCCGGGTAAGCGCCGAGCGCCCGGTAGCAGACTCCAGCCGGGAGGAGAGATCCGACCGTGCCGAGCGGAGTGTCGAAAGCCCTTGAAAGAGAGGGGAGCAAACCAGCGGGCCGCAACGAACAGTGAACGCAATAGCCTCGTCACATCGTCAGCCGAAAGGTGTTTGGGAGGGCCGAGCCGCTCATGTCACGGCGAAGGCAACAGACAGCATCCTAGACCGGAAGGGATGCTGGACCTCTCCGGGGTCGCAGGCGGTGGCACGTTGGGACAGAACAACACGGAACAGGAGAGACCCTACCTGGTGGCCAAGTCGGGCCAAGACCGGGCGAATAAGGCCGGAAGGCTGAAATCGCGCGGAGGCCGGGAGGGAGTCCGAGAGGCTCATACGACCTGGGAAGGCGTGCAAGACAACACGCTGGAGGGAAGGGGCCTTGCTTTGATCACGCTTGTCAGGAGGTAAGTGCGAGGGCATGCCGGAGACGGCCAACAACCCCCATGAAAAAGTACGACAACTCCAACGCAAGCTATATGTGTGTGCCAAGCGGAGTAGGACACGGCGGTTCCATGCGCTGTATGACCGGATCTATAGGAGTGACGTCCTGTGGGAAGCATGGAGACGGGTGCGCAGCAATCGTGGCGCGGCGGGAATCGACGCGGAGACGATCCCGGCGATCGAACAACGAGGCGTGGGAGAGTTTCTGGCGGAGATCGAGGCGGCGTTGCGGGCAGGCCGATATCGTCCTTCCCCGGTGAAGCGACGATACATACCGAAAGCAGATGGGAAGCAGCGGCCATTGGGGATACCGACGGTAAGGGATCGGGTGGCGCAGATGGCGGCAAAGATCGTGATCGAGCCGATCTACGAGGCGGACTTCCAGGCATCGAGCTATGGATTCCGTCCGAGGAGGAGTGCGACACAAGCCCTGGAAGCGATCCGCAAAGCGGGCAACCAGGGCTACAACTTTGTCGTAGATGCGGACATTCAAAGCTACTTTGACACCATTTCGAGGGAGACCTTGATGGAATTGGTGAAGGAGCGCATCTCGGACCGAAGGGTCTTGAAGGTGATCCGCCAGTGGTTGGAAGCGGGAGTGATGGAGGACGGGACGGTGAGAGAAACGCTGGCGGGAACCCCGCAAGGCGGAGTGATCTCGCCGCTGCTGGCCAACATCTACCTGAATAAGTTGGACCGGATCTGGGCGGCGCGGTGTGGCCAGCTTGGGGTTCTGGTTCGATACGCCGATGATTTCGTGGCCATGTGTCGCACGGAGTCACAGGCCAGGGAAGCGCTCCGGCGGATCGGGCTGGTGATGAATCGGCTCGGCTTAACGCTGCATCCAGCGAAGACGCGGTTGGTGGACTTGAGACGCGGCCAGGAGAGCTTCGTATTCCTGGGATGCACGATTCGCAAGAAGCGGAGCATCCAGCGCAATCCCCGCTGGCATTTCATGCAGCGGTGGCCGAGCCCGAAGGCGACGAAGAAACTTCGCGACCGGGTGCGAGAGTTGACCAGCAAGCGGCAGAGCGGGAAGGACGTGAAGCGGATCATTGCGGAACTGACACCCGTGCTTCGCGGCTGGGGAAACTACTTCCGGACGGGGAATGCCGACCGGGAGTTCAACAAAATGGACAACTTCGTGGTCCAACGTCTGCGCCGCTGGCAACGCCGGCGGGGTGGGCAACGGGTCTCGAAGCGAGCGCCATTCACCGGCGATCAGCTCCACAAGATGGGTCTGCACCAATTGCAGGGCACCGTGAAATACCCGGCGCAAGCCACACCCAGAAGATCATCGGTAAGCCGTGTGCCGGAAAACGGCACGCACGGTTTGAAAGGGGATTTGATGGAACCAGGCCGGCTGAAGTAACCGGTACTGCGCCATAATCTACCAATGCGCCTGGCAATGGATCCTTTTCGGCTACTTTTGATTTCCCTCGCGGGCTGGCTGAACCAACAGCAGCAAGACGTCATCGACTATCTTGAGGAAGAGAACCGGGTTTTACGCGAGCAGCTCGGCGACAAGCGGCTCCGTTTTAACGACGACCAACGTCGACGTTTGGCGGTCAGGGCCAAGAAACTGGGCTGGCGCGTGCTTCATGAAGTGACCACGATCGTGACGCCGGCAACTCTGCTAGGCTGGCACCGCAGGCTAATCGCTCGGAAATATGACGGCAGCAAGCAGCGAGGGCCTGGGCGGCCGCGTGTGCTAGAAGGGGTCGACCGTTTGGTGGTGCGGATGGCTACGGAGAACCGGGATTGGGGCTACCGCAGAATCCAGGGGGCGCTCGCCAATCTGGGCCATGAGGTGGCGCG
>DATFTE010000064.1:0-5046 GCA_035262225.1 Terriglobales bacterium | reverse complement strand
GAAGGACCACGACGAAGGTCAGGATCAGCCAGCGCAGTCGCGAGGGGTGGATCATTGCCTTTAGGAGATGGCTGCTGCCATGGCTCTACCCAGCCTCGATTTCCCCGAGGGCGGCAGAACACCGCTCGCATACCGTCGGATATCGAGCATTTTCGCCCACATGCGTGGAGTAGTTCCAGCAGCGCTCACATTTGGCGCCGTCGGCCTTCTGAATCGACACTTGCAGCGAAGGCACCAGTTCGGACTGGTACTCGGGAGCGCCTGCGGTCAGGAAATCGACCTGCGAAACGATGAACAAGCCCGGCAACTGCGCCAGGTGGTGCTTGAGTTTTGCCCGCAGTTCCGGATTGCCGCCGAGAAGCACTTTGGCTTCGAGTCCGGAATTGATGCGCTTTTCGCTGCGCGCGGCCTCGAGCGCCTTCAAAACCTCGGCACGGACCTTGGCCAGCAACTCCCAATCGGCCGCCCGCGCCGGGGCCAGACCGGAGCGCAACTCGGCGTCTTCTGAAAACAGCGCGATGTGCACGCTAGACGGCGAGCCCGCGGCCTTGGGCAGGTACTTCCAGACCTCTTCCGCCGTGAAGACCAGAATGGGAGCCATGATGCGAATCAGGGCGCTCGAGATCTTGTAGATGGCGGTTTGCGCGGAGCGCCGGGAGGGATTGTCGGGCGCCTTGGTGTAGAGACGATCTTTCAGCACGTCGTAGTAGAAGGCGCTGAGGTCGACGACGCAGTAGTCGTGCATGGCGTGATAGACCCGGTGGAATTCGTAGGCCGCGTACCATTCGCGGCATTTCTTGACCAGCTCGGCCGTGCGATCGAGCATCCAGCGATCCATCTCTTCCATCTGCCCGCTGGGCAACGAGTCCCTGGCAGGATCGAAATCGTTGAGATTGCCGAGCGCAAAACGAAAGGTGTTGCGAATCTTGCGGTAGGCTTCGCTGAGCTGGGTCATGACGCGTTCGCTCATCTTCACGTCGGCCTGGTATTCGACCGAAGTGACCCACAGCCGCAGCAGATCGGCGCCCCATTTGTCGCAGATTTCGGCGGGATCGATGGAATTGCCGAGCGACTTGGACATGGGCCGGCCCTGTTCGTCGAGGGTCCAGCCGTGGGTGACCACACCGCGGTAAGGAGCGGCATGTTTTACGCCGGTAGCGACGAGCAAAGAGCTGTGGAACCAGCCGCGATACTGGTCCGGTCCTTCGAGATAGACATCGGCAGGCCATTCCTTGTCGTGCAGTACGGCCAGGTTGGAGGAACCGGAATCGAACCAAACATCGAGAATGTCGTTTTCCTTGCGCCACTTGGCCGCGCCGCACCGGCAGTGGGTCCCAGGCGGCAGAAGCTCCTCGGGCGTGTGCTTGTACCACGCGTCGGCGCCTTCTTT
Organism: Terriglobales bacterium; assembly: GCA_035262225.1. GTDB lineage: Bacteria > Acidobacteriota > Terriglobia > Terriglobales > Acidobacteriaceae > DATFTE01. The sequence continues at coordinate 3,656 of DATFTE010000064.1, read as the reverse complement.
CCTGAACCACCCGATCACGTTGCGCAGGGCCTGGTAGTCCTGCAGCTGTTCGCCGCAGCCTTCACAGAAGAAAACGATGATGGGCACGCCCCAGAAGCGCTGCCGGGAAACGCACCAGTCCGGCCGCTTCTCGACCATTTCATAGATGCGGTCTTCGCCCCAGGCCGGAATCCACTTCACTTTGTGAATCTCGTCGAGCGCCTCCTGGCGCAGGGAGCTGGCGCTGTCGGTTGGAATCGCGTCCATGCGGATGAACCACTGCTCGGTCGCGCGGAAAATCACCGGATTGTGGCAGCGCCAGCAGTGCGGATAGCTGTGCTTGTAGGGGTGATTGCCGAGGAGCGCGCCGCGGTCGGCCAGCAGTTTTACGATGATGGGATTCGCCGTGAAGACATCCTTGCCTTTGTATTCCGGCAGGCCTTCGAGGTACACGCCTTTGTCATCGATCGGAGCGTAGATCTCCAGGCCGTATTTTTGCCCGGAGTTGAAGTCGTCGACGCCATGGCCGGGAGCCGTGTGCACGATGCCGCTGCCTTGATCGAGCGTGACGTAATCCGCGAGCAGTCCCGGGACTTCGATTGCCACAAAAGGATGGTGAAACCGCATGCCTTCGAACTCACGGCCCTTGTACTTCGCCAGAATCTCGGCGTGTTTGATTTCGCACTCGACTTCTAGCGCGGCGACGCGATCCGCCGCGAGCAGCAGCTTGCCTTTTTCCGTCTGCACAACCGCATATTCAAAGTCCGGATGAAATGCCAGCGCGCGGTTGTGCGGAAGGGTCCAAGGAGTGGTAGTCCAGATCACCGCCGCAACATCGGGGCCGATCTTGGCGGCCTCGCCCCTGCCACCGCCTGCCACGGCGAATTTCACCCAGATCGACGGGCTCAGGTGATCCTCGTACTCGACTTCGGCTTCGGCCAGGGCCGTAGAGTCGTAGATGCACCAATAGACCGGCTTGCGTCCGCGGTAGACGTAGCCTTTCTCCATGAATTCCAGAAACGCGCCGGCGATGGTGGCTTCGTAGTCGAAGCTCATGGTCAGGTAGGGATCATTCCAGCGGCCAAAGACGCCGAGGCGTTTGAAATCCTTCTTGTGCCGCTCTACGTAGCGCGCGGCAAATTCTCGGCAGAGTTTTCTGAACTCCGCGGGCGGGACTTTGCCTTTCCCGCCCAGCTCCTTTTCTACTTGCGTCTCAATGGGCAAGCCGTGGCAATCCCAACCCGGCACGTAGGGCGCGCAGTGGCCGGCCATGCTCTGGGTTTTGACGATCAGGTCTTTGAGGATCTTGTTGAGGCCGGTGCCCAGGTGAATCGTGCCCGTCGGATAGGGCGGACCATCGTGCAGCACAAACAGCGGCTTGCCCTGGCGCGCGTCGAGGATCTGCTGATAAAGATTGGCCGCCTGCCACGCCTCAAGCTGTTTGGGCTCATTCTGCGGCAGCCCCGCCTTCATCGGAAAGTCCGTTTTGGGCAGGTTCAGCGTCGTCTTGAGTGCAAGCGGTTCGGACCTGGATGCCACGTCGCAATCCCTTCTCAACCCTGGTTTTCGCCGGAAGCACGGCGGGAAAACTTGGGGAAGTGTAACCGGAGATTTTACAACGGAACGCCAGCCCGGCCAATTTCGGTTGAGCCGTCCCGGATGTCAACGACACGTCAAATCTGCGGCCCTCCGGACGCTCCTCGCGGCTAGCCTCCGGAGAGCCGCCACACAGTCATCGCAGCTTTCGCTCGATTTCCTCAATCAGAAACTTGGCCTTACTGATAGCGTCGCTGGCAGCCGCAATGGCCCGCGGCGAGCGGCCACCATCCCAGTCGCTCAAACTTCGCGCTGCGAAGATGGCCGCGGCCATCACAATAGCCTGTGTTTTTGCCTGCTTTTGCAGATCTTCCATGGAATTCTCCGGGGTAGGACGGGAGGTGTCGCAGAGAAGCGGGAGCTGGATTCTAGCACGTTGCGCCTTTGGCATCTGTCGTGGATTCTTCGGCGACCGGTTGTTACAATAGGAGAAGTGGTGCCCTATGCGCCGAGCGGGGCGAAATTGACAGTAGCAACCTTTCCCGGCCGCCCCGAATCGTACCGGAAGGTGCACCCGGAAGGGTCGGACTGCGTCTAACCAACTTAGGGCGGAGAAACGTGCCAGGAACACTTCTCAACTTGGGGCCGCCGCGTAACCCGGATCACACAACTTCCGGGCAGAAATCATCCGCGTCTTCACCCGGAGTACCTCGCTTCGGCCGGCCTCCCATGCTCATGCCGGACAACTTTTGGTCGAACCTCAAACAGTTCTTGTTCGAGCGGCCGGTCAAGGTTCGGGGCGACGTGAAGTCGACGCTGATGCCTTCCCAGTATGGCGACGGCTTTTGGAACAACGTCGGCGAGTTCTTCACCAGCCGTCCGGTGCCGAAAGGAAGTTCCGACAGCCGCCTTTCCACCGGTTGGGTGGAAGGTTTTGGCGGATTCGGTTCGCGCATCAAGGAGTTTTTCTCACCCACCAAACAGGCTCCTCTGCCTTTTGAGGTGAAACCGGTTCGCGTCAAGGATATCTGGACCAAGGACGAAAACTTCGGGTGGACGCAAGTGATTTCCGTCAGCCTCCACGTGGCGCTGATCGCGCTCGTCGTTGTTCCCCTGTTTACCAAGGTTCTGCCACAGTCTACCGAGGCCAAAACCAAGACCGACGTAGGTCTAATCGATCTTTCGCCCTACACACCCAAGTTGCCGCCCGGCACTAAACCGGCAGGCGGAGGCGGTGGTGCCAACGACCACAGCCTGGCTCCAGTGAATCGCGGCAAGCTGCCGAAGTTTAAGTGGACCCAGTTCACGCCGCCACAGGTTCACATTCAGAATCCCGCGCCCAAACTGCCGATGGATCCATCTTTGCTCGGTCCGCCGGATCTGCGCGTGTCGAATATTCAGGCGCCGACGTTTGGCGACCCCTTGGCCAATGGCGTAAGCGATTCGCTCGGCCACGGCAGTGGCACCGGCATTGGCAGCGGTTCCGGCGGCGGTCTTGGTCCCGGGGAAGGCGGCGGTACGGGCGGCGGGGCGTTCCGCGCCGGAGTGAACGGCGTCGGCATGCCGAGCTGCATCTACTGCCCCGATCCACAATATTCCGACGAGGCGCGCAAGGCCAAGTATCAGGGGGTCGTGGTGCTGATGGTGGTCATCACGCTGGATGGCCGCGCGAGCAACATTCAGGTCGTCAAGAGTCCGGGTCTCGGACTCGACGAAAAGGCCATCGAAGCGGTGCGCCAGTGGAAGTTCCGCCCGTCGGTTGGCCCCGGCGGCAAACCGGTCGCGGCGCAAGTGCCGATCGAAGTAACTTTCCGGCTTTTCTGATTTAGCAAGCCAGCAACCTTTTTCCGTTTTTGCGGCTCCCACCGTCCGTCGGGAGCCGCTTTTTTGTGCTGCCAGGACCCAGCGGCTACGGAGATGCGCAGTGCGCGAGCCGGCCCTGGGCTTGCTTGCTTCTGCCCATCGAAATCAGGTCGAACAGGTCTCGTTCTGGAGCAATCTTAAGGAAGGCTACGACTTCTTCGAAGCGCATCAGGCGGCCACCCGTTGTCCGAGTAGACGGGGGTGGACGTTACGCGTTCTCGGTGAAATGAACTCCGGCGCCCGCCGCACCCCGTCTGCTAGGATGGCGGGATGAAGAA
>DATFTE010000063.1:0-9587 GCA_035262225.1 Terriglobales bacterium | reverse complement strand
TCAGCCCCGGGAGTCTGACTTGCTGCTGGCCACGCACGGCCGGGGCATTTATGTCCTTGACGACCTGACTCCGCTGCGCGCTCTTACCCCGGAAATCCTCGCCTCGGATGCCGCGGTCCTTCCCACCCGGCCCATCGAATTGGCGCTGCCGTCGTTTGAACAGCGCTTCGATGGAGACTCCGAGTTCATCGGCAGGTCGCTGCCGGATGCGGTGCCGATCGTTTACTACCAGCGCAAGCGGCTGATCGTCGGGACGCTGCGCATCCAAATCTACGACTCACAGGGGAACCTGCTGAACACGATTCAAGGCGAGCCCCGCCTGGGCGTGGTGCGCGTAGACTGGGCCGAACGCCTGAAGCCTCCGAAAGTTCCCCCGGCGGCTTCCCTGGTGGAACAGCCCTTTGCCTTCTTCGGCCCGCAGGTCGAGCCCGGAACCTATACCGTGAAGCTGCTCCGCGGTAAACAGACTTATACCGGCAAATTCGAGCTGGTCCCCGATGCCCGTTCGCAGGCCACACGGGACGATCTCGCCCAGCAGCACAAGACCGTCATGCAGCTGTACAACATGCTGGGACAGCTCACCTACGTCTCTGATGCCACCGTCGATCTGCGTGACCAGGCGCGCCAGCGTTCGGCCCAGGCCAAGGATCGCAAGCTCAAGGCGCAGCTTGATTCTCTGGCCACCGGGCTCAATGACTTCCATTCCACGCTGGTCTCGGTGAAGGAAGGGGGCATGATCACCGGCGAACACAAGCTGCGCGAGAACATTGGCGAACTCTATGGAGGCGTCAATGGCTTTGAGGGAAAACCCAGCCAATCACAGATCGAGCGCACCGCGGTTTTGCAAGCGCAGCTGGATGACGCCACGGCGAAATTCCAGAAGTTCTCCGACCTGACCAAGGTCAACGGCGATCTGTCCAAGGCCAGGCTGGAAGCGCTGAAGCCGATGTCGAAAGACGATTGGAACAAGAAACAGCAGTAGAGCGGCGGGTCGCGGCTGATTGAACGGCATCTGTAGAGACGCAGCTTCGCTGCGTCCGCAGGGGCGCAAATTCTGCCGAACACCGAGCGAAGCTGCGTCTCTGCGAAAAGCTGCGGCCGGTTATGACATCCCTTGCGCTATCGCGGGTCCTCAAATCGCTCGAGAAGTTCTACGGGCGGCCGGCCCCGGCGGAGATCACCGACCCCATCGAGCTGATTCTCCACGAAAATGTCGCTTACCTGGTGGATGACGAGAAGCGGGCCGCGGCTTTCGCCGCGCTCAAGAAGAAAATCGGTACCAAGCCGACCCAGATCCTGAGAGCTTCAGAGAAGGAATTGCTGGCCATCACCAAGATGGGCGGTATGGCGCCCGAGGTACGCGCCCGCCGCATCCGCCAGATCGCCGAAATTGCGCATTGGATCTTCAAGGACGATCTCGAATCGGTGCTCAACAAGCCACTCCCGGAAGCCAGGAAAGCGTTGAAGAAATTCCCCAGCGTCGGCGACCCGGGAGCCGATAAGATTCTCATGATTACCCGCAGTCATGCCGTGCTGTCGCTGGAATCGAATGGTTTGCGTGTACTGCTTCGCCTGGGGTTCGCCGATCAGAAGAAGAATTACTCGGCCACCTACCGGGGAGTCCAGGAGGCCTTGCGCGATCAGCTCCCCGGTAGCTACGAAGAGCTCATCGCCGCCTATCAACTGCTTCGCCGTCACGGTCAGGAGCTGTGCAAGCGTTCGCGGCCGTTATGCTCCGAGTGCCCTCTGACCAGGAGCTGCCGTTACTTCGAAACGGGTATTCCGGCCCCCGGGCCGTACTGACCACACCCGGGACCTCGGCCGGAGCCGCTTTCAACTTCCCCAGTTCGGCGAGAGTCTTTTGCCACTCTTTCTTGTTGCGCTTGGTGGCGAAGGGCGCATTGAGATCGGAATAGAAATGGAGGATGTTGTCTTTCAAATCTCCGGTCAACGAAGCGAAATTCTTTTGCGCCAGTGCGTCCAGCAAACGTGCGTAGGCCTTGTCCGTGAGTACATACTCACCGGCGCGCGCCTCCCGCCCCGTGTCGCAATCTCTGTTTGGCAGGCGCAAATCCTCGACCCGCGTTTCATCCAGCAGGCGATGGTACTGCTCCACCGTTGAATCCACGCTGGCGATGTACATATCCTCGGTTTTAGTTGTGGGAATCTTGAATGCGAGGGCGCTGAAGGGTCCAACCTTGGGAACGATCTTGAGAAACACGGCCAGCACGCGAATGCCGAAGCCCGGCTTGCGATATTCCGTTCCCCATTCCCGTTCGTAGTCGGTGCGAGAAAGGTAATACAGGAACTTCTTTTCGTGGAAATTCGGCGTGTCGGCCACGATTTCGTCGCGCCGCGCGACGAGCGCCACCCGCGTCATCTCCGGAACGATCTTGCTCACCGAGCGGCGAAAGGTGCCGATCGCGAGGTCTTCGTTATGAACCACGTCCTGCAGCGGAATGCCGTAGGTTTTTTGGAACGCCCGCTCCAGGAGAGGTTTCGCAATCTTGAATCCGATGAAGTCGTGATAGCGGTCGGAAGTGTAGCGATTCTTGGCAACCTGCACCATGTCGAAGCCGAATTCGGTGCGGATATGCGCTTTGGGATCGTCGGCGTAGGTGACCGCCTCGCCATACTTCTTCCGCAACCTGGGGAACTCGATTCCCACAACCTTGTTGATTGTGGGATGTCCGCTGTTGTCCGAGGAATAATGTGCCAGCGCTCCCATGGCAAAAGCGTATTCATTCAGGTCAGTTGACTCCTGAATCAGATTCATCACAAAGTCGCCGCTGCGCACGTAGTGCAGCAGATCGCTGAAATACCGGTTGCCGAAAGGGTAGTAGCCCATATCCTGAATGAGAGAGCCGCCATAGGCAAAGGCGTGCGCTTTCTTCAGGTCGTCCGGGGTGGCGTTGGGATAGCGGCGCAGCAGCAAAGGTTGAATCCGGTCCTGCCACAACAAGTCCACGATCTGTTCGTGGGTGAGCACCGAGTACGCAGGGCTCGTCGGCGTCATCAGCAGAACGACCAGAAGGAGTACTGCCATTCTGCGAACGCGCCTCCGCAAAATTGTGTCACTCCGTTTCAGGCTGCGCAGCATTATTTCATTTCCCATTCAGAAAACAGTTCTGAATCCTCGCGGCAAGAAGCTGTAGGTGAAAACCCTCAGTCATCGCCCTCCTGGACTCCGCCTGGTGAGCATGTGGAAACATCATGTTCGCCTCGCCTGCACGCCGCGGGACGGCTACCTGGGACCCGGGCCGACTTGGACTCGCGCAATCCATCACCCTGCCCAGGGAACAGATGCAGACTCCGTGGGTGGTGTTGGCTGCGGTCCTGGCTACCTTGGTCATCCTGGTGATCGACAGCGGAGTCGCCCGCGCGGGCTGGCAGCAGTTGCAGCAATAACTTCCTTTGCAAGGCAAACCGGTACCGGGCCCGCCCGCGATCCTGTCACGGCACGAAGGCGAATGCCTGAGCGCCGGGAAGCCACAGCAAGCTGAATTGTTGCTGGCGCGAGCAGTGGACCACTACGACGGCGCGATCGAGCAGATCGGCGATCGCGTCGATGGATGGCACGGCCGCCTTCATCTCATTCCGCAGCGGAGTATCTTCATCACCGCAGGCCTCAACTCGAATAACTTGCATGTTCGCGCGGCAGCCATCGAGGTGGATCTCACTGCCAGCCGGCGAGAGAACCACGAAGCCGCTGGCGCCTGGCGACCTCTGCTGCCCAGATCTTATTGGCAAGATCGCACAGACGTCGTGTAGAGCCGCCTTCCCTTGATCATGCACTGTCGCGTGCAACCCGGACGGCAAGAGTCTTTCGGCCTACTGAGTCTTTCGGCCTACTTGACACTCTGCGACCCAGCCCTCATCCTGCAGCGAACTACTAGGGCTCCTCGTTGCCGTTGCGCGGAGTCTTGACGCCAATCTGTACAAGCATCCTAATTTTGTTGGAGGCCAATCTTGTTGCGTACACATGTTTCTGCAACCACGTGGCGCTCGGTGTCTGTGTTCTGCGCGCTGCTTCTGTTTCCCCTCGCCAGCCTGGCTCAGGTTTCGCTGAATGAAATCAGCAAGGATCCATTCACCAACATAGGGCCGCAGCACGCCACCGAAGTCGAGCCCGATACCTTCTCCTTCGGCAATACCATCGTCACCGCATTCCAGCAAGGCCGTTTCAACCTGAACGGGGGCTGCTCCGATATTGGCTGGGCCACGTCTCTCGATGGCGGCATGACCTGGCAGAATGGTTCGCTGCCCGGCCTCACCAGGAATTTGGGCGGCGGCAAGTTTGCCCGCGTCAGCGACCCCGCGGTCGCCTTCGACGCCGCGCATAGTACCTGGATGATCGCCTCCCTGCCGCTCCAGGCCTCCGGCTCCCACACGGCCATGCTCATCAGCCGCTCGAGCGACGGCATCAACTGGAACAATCCGGTGAACGTGACTCCTGCGGTCGAGAACAGCGACAAGACCTGGGTGGCATGCGACAACAACACCGCCAGCCCCTTCTACGGTCACTGCTACGCCGAATGGGACGACAACTTTGCCGGCGACGTCATCTTTCTCAACACTTCCACCGATGGCGGGATGACCTGGGGACCCTCGAAGCAACCCGCCGGAGGGCCTACCGGCCTGGGTGGACAGCCCATGGCGCAACCGGGCGGCCGGGTGATTGTTCCCAGCAGCGATGCGTTTCTCTCGTCGCTCCTGGCCTACACTTCGTCCGATGGCGGCAATACCTGGACCAGTGCCGTCACCATCGCGATCCCCAACACTCACCTGAACTCCGGAGGTCTGCGTGACCTCAATCTGCCCGCCGCCGCCATCGATGCCGCCGGCAAAGTGTTCGTCGCCTGGCACGATTGCAGATTCCGTGCCGGATGCCCCGCCAACGACATCGTCTATAGCACCTCCACCGACGGTACACATTGGTCGAAGGCGATTCGCGTTCCCATAGATCCCACCACCAGCACCGTCGATCACTTCATCCCCGGGATCGAGATCGAGCCTGGCACCTCGGGATCGAGCGCCCACATCGGTCTCAGTTACTACTTCTATCCGCAGTCGAATTGCACCGCCTCCACCTGCCAGTTGATGGAGGGATATATCTCCTCTCCCGATGGCGGGAACACCTGGACGGCGCCCACCACGCTTGCCGGTCCCATGTCCATCAGTTCGCTGCCGCAGACCAACCAAGGCCCGATGGTGGGGGATTACCAGTCGCTGTCGTTCGCCGGAGGCACCGCGCATCCCGTGTTTGCCGTCGCCAATCCCCGCATGGGCGGCAAATTTGACGAAGCCATGTACTCCCCAGTCAACGGCCTGGTCGACGGACTCGCCCTTTACCGCGCCGGCGAAGACAAGCCCGTACCCAACGCCCACTCCGATCACCTGCCCCTTACCGTTCCCGTCAAAGACAACCTCGACTAACCAAAACGGCCACCCGCAAGGGTGGCCGCACTTTCACTCGGTGCTCGTTACTCACAACTCGCGCTCACTCCGCCATCTTCGCCACATGCAGATCGAAGCCCGTCTTCGGCAGTAACGACGTCAACTCGAACGCCCGGAAGCCGTCGCCCGCGACCTCCGTGTGCCGGTACAAGCCCGGCTCGCTCTCGATGGTCTCGTGCCGGCCGTCCATGTTGTCCAGGAATTGCTGCGCCGCTTTCAGGCTCACTTCGCGGTTACTGGCATGGGTCACCACCGCCTCGGCGGCATAGGAGCGGATCAGCTTCCGCCAATACTTCTCGAGCAGCTGCGTGCTGGCGAAAATGTCGGACCACACGATCTCCCCATTCACCGCCACCACCACACCCACCGCATTGCGATCGCGAAGCTGCTTGATCAGGCTCTCGTAGTTCTGCTGAATCGGCGCCACAACGGCATCCACCTGCTTTTTCACTTCGTCATTTTGCATGACGCGGGCATACGAACTGGTCTGGCTCAACTCCATGGCCACCGGACCTGGCGCCGCCACCGTCACCCGCTCTTTTGCCTTCCCCACCTCTGCCCACACCTTGCCCTGGTCCTTGTCGGCCATCGCCCGGGCGCGCACTCCGGGCTGTACCATCACGCCGCCCGAGTAGCCGAACTTCGATGAAACCCCCGTCCACCGCCCCGGCTCCACGCAGAACACGCTCAGGTCAATGGGATCGCTCTCCGGCGGAACAACGCGGTCTTTCGCAATCACCCGGTCCTGCTTGCCGCCGGTGACAATTTCTCCCGCCAGCAGAATCAGCGGGCGCTTTGAGTTATTCACCAGCACCAACTGATTTACCTGCGCCCCTTCTGACGAGCGATACGCAGGATCGTGCACATGCCGCGGCCGTACCAGCGGTCCCACGCTGCCCGACTCGGTGACAATCACCTCGCCCGACCTCAGACCCTCGTCGAGCGTCAAAAATAACTCCGTCTCGTGCGACTTCCCCGCTGCCACCGGGAACACCGTCAGATTTCCATGCCGGATCGGCGCCAGCACCGTGTATCCCGACGCGCTCGATATCTCTCCCGCGCGCGCTGGCAGCCACGAAACCAGCGCCAGCCCGGCAATCAGCAACGCCACTCCTCCGATCCACCGCTCCACCTTCATGACGAGCCTCCACTTTGCCTGCAAGGGACACTGCGGCACGCGCGCCAACTCGCTCTCCGCGAGCGTCCCTTTTTTCCCTTCCCTGACTGCCCGGGGAACGCCAAAATTACGGCTGCTTGCATCTAAAAGTTGGTAGCATCGGGTGTGCACGCTGCGCCGATGGACGCGCCCACACAACTCGCCGCCGCTCTGCCGGGTCTGGAATCCACGGTCGCCGAGCTCTATCTCAAGAGCCGCGCCGTCGAGTTCGCCCTCAGCAGCCAGCAGTTCACCGCGATCCTTATCGAAATCTCCGCAAAATATCTTCCCGGCGCCGCTGCCCCTGAAATCCGTACTCTCTATCTCGGCCTGCGCGTCGAAGAACTCGCGCTGGCCCGCGCCTGTGCTGCCGGAAACGAACGCGCCTGGGAAGCTTTTCTGATTCGCTACCGCGAGAAGCTTTATGAAGTGGCGGGCTACATCGCCAAGGAGACGTCCGCCGCCCGCGAACTTGCCGACTCGCTCTACGCCGACTTGTACGGAACCAGCCTGCGCGACGGTAATCGAGTTTCGAAACTGTCTTCCTACACCGGACGCGGCTCCCTCGAAGGCTGGCTGCGCACGGTCATGGCGCAGGAGTACGTCAACCGTTACCGCCGCACCCGCCGCTTCGTCAGCCTGGAAGAAGAAAGTGAAGAAGGCACCCAGTTCCCCAGCCCGCAGCCCGAACCTGTTTTCCCGGTCGATGCACGCGTGGAAACCGCTGTCGACCGGACCCTGTCCGCTCTCGCTCCCGAAGACCGCTACGTGCTTGCGGCCTACTTTCTCGACGACCGCACCCTGGCGGACATTGCGCGCAGCCTGCGAGTGCATGAATCGACCATTAGCCGCAAGCTCGACAAGCTCTGTAAGTCACTGCGCAAGAATGTGTTATCGAACCTTCGAGGGCTTGGCATGAGCCGCCGCCAGGCCGAAGAAGCGCTCGACGTCGATGTCCGCGACCTGCGCCTCGACTTGCGCAAGCGGCTGCAAGATTGCTCCCCGCAAACGTTCCAAGAGAAGAAAGTCGGGGTGGACGAGTCAGGGTAGGACGGCCGGAGCAGGACGAGCAGGGGTGGGACGGCGGGGACTAGCGATTGAATGATTAAGCCCCGAAGGGCCGACAGAAACGCATGGCAGAAGTTCCCAAAATCGTGCGGCAGCGGATGGTGGCGACCGCCAAGCCGGGGCCACATCCCGACCCGGACCTGCTGACAGCATTCGCCGAACAGTCGCTCTCCCGCCGCGACCGCAACCTCATCCTCGCGCATCTCGCACAATGTGCCGAATGCCGCGAAGTCCTAGTTCTCTCCACTCCGCTGTCGGAAGCCGTTCCTCAACCATCTGCCACCCGCACGCGCTGGCTGGGATGGCCTGCGCTCCGCTGGGGCGCGCTAGCCGCCTGTGCCGCCCTGGTGGCTGCCGTCAGTTTGCGCCAGGGTGTCCCACCCACGCGGCCCGCTGGAAGCGTGCAAGCGGTCCACAGGCTCGGTGAACCGGTTCCCCCTCCCCAAGCTCCAGTCGCTTTCAGCATCCAAGAGGATCGTGTTGCGATGGGTAACGAGACTCGCATCGTTCGACCAAAGTCCCGGCAGGTCGCGGTTGCTCCCCGCAGTCCGGCGATGATGGCGAAGATTTCTCCTCCGGCCACAGCTGACAAGAGCGCTCCTCCAGTCCCCGAAATGCAGCTCGCGAACAAGGCCACGGCGCTGTCCGCGGCGCCTCCCGTCCAGGCCAACGAACAGGTGGAGGTCACTGCCGAAGCCGCCTCCGCACAAACCGGGGCCTCAGAGGCCATGTTGGGCAAAGCCAAGGAAGCGCAGGGCAACATGGACCTTTCCCTCGAGAAAGAGAGAGCAGCGAAGAGCGAAGTGGCTCCTGCGGTTGCCGGCGCATTTCCCGCCCGCAGGCTGATACCCCGCTGGACCCTCTCCGCTGACGGAACTCTCGAGCGTTCACTCGATGCCGGCAGGACCTGGAAGACGATTCCCGTGGCCACGGACGCCACGCTCACCGCGGTCGCCGCCATGGATTCCGATATCTGGGTCGGAGGCTCCCGCGGTGCTCTCTATCATTCGACCGACGCTGGCGATCACTGGACGCAAGTCACCCCCAATGCCGGCGGCCAGAAGCTCACTGCCAACATCATTGGCATCGAATTCAGCGACATGCTCCACGGCAAAATCACCACCGCCAACCAGGAAATCTGGACCACCACCGACGCCGGCCAAACCTGGCAAACTTCCCACTAATCGACGCACGTAAGGCAGCCGCCTCCGCTCTCTGCCGCGGCCCCCTCGAATCGGGCCACTGACCTTCAAAAGGGAACCGCTAAGCAAAAGAATTCTTCCCACGAAAAACAAAGAACTTTCCCCCTGCCCGAGTTACTTCCGAGACCTCTCGCCGCGGTTACTGGCTCCTCACAACCTATTACCTCCGTTACATTTACAGAATTCGCTCCCCATCCTAAGATCGCTCTCGTGGTTGGCAGTTCTGGGGGAGGGCTGCCGAGGCGTCCTGAGCTGAGAGGCTTAGGGCGCTTTTACTTTTTGAACTCTCGCCTCCTGGCGGTCAGCTCTCGGCGTGAAGCAGGGATCAGGTTGAGGCCCGTCAGTTCAGAATGCTGGCATTAGTTGCCGCCGGTCACGCTGAAGGCCAAAGCTGAGAGCTGGAGAGCTGACCGCGAAAGCCCGCCTGCGACTTCCCGCACTGCCTGGCATCTAACAGTGGTGGTAGGATAGTGAGCTCATCCGGATAGTGCACTTATACGAATTGCCGACCCGGGAAACGCCGTCAGCTGCATTACGGCGGCGAGCGATATCAACGGAGGAACCATGGCAGGAGATGCGATTCTTGAAGTCAACGATGCGAACTTCGATCAGGACGTGCTGAAGTCCGACCAACCAGTTCTAATCGACTTCTGGGCGACGTGGTGCGGCCCGTGCCGAGCGATTGCCCCCATCGTGGCCGAACT
>DATFTE010000062.1:0-4668 GCA_035262225.1 Terriglobales bacterium | reverse complement strand
CCCGCGCCGTGACCTCGACAAGAAACCATGCCGGCAACTCCTCCCGCGCTTCCGAGATGAGCTGAATTACCTTGCCGATCTGGTTCAGATGCTCCGCGCGATTGCCCTCCTCGGCCGCCCCAATCGCCTGTATTGCGTTTGTCAGGAGAAACTTTCCGGCGCCGCGGGCCGCCTCGGCGGCCTGTTGATAAAGATCGGGGCGGCCGAGTTCGGGCGATAAACTCTGTTTGCGAAATACCAGCTGAAAGCACACCTCGGCCAGAGTCATGTAGGCGGCCTCGCGGGCCAGGCGATCCGTAACGGCCAGGGTGTCTCCCGGAAGTCCGAGCAGGGCGACGGCCTGCTGAGCGCGCGACCAGGCCAGATCGGGCTTGACCGGCACCAGCTGGCGGGCGTCCCGCTGGCAGCGCTGGATGCGCTCCTCCACTTCCAGCTCTTCTTCTTCGAGGCATGTGCGCAGCGCCTCAACGGTAATCGGAGAAAGCGCCATTTCGCCCGACGGGCGAAGAAATCGACTAACTTCTCGGACCATGACGGGTTCGGGCGAAGTGTCCAGCCAGATCAGACGCTCTGTGGGCCGGGACAGGGCGACTCTGAGCTGATCGATCGCCAGCCGTTTAGCAAGCGCTGCGGCGGCCCCGTTCGCCCGCTCATCTACGATGCGCAGAAGCAACGCGCCCCCATTCAGCAGACAGACCGATTGAAAGTCCAGACCCTTGGCTTCGGCGGGTGAAAGGACGAAGGGAAGGGATTCGCGAGGCAGGTTCGATTTATCGAACGCAATCAACGCAAGTCCTTCCCGCCGCGACAAGTCGGCCAGCATCGGAGCAAGCTCACCACTCGGCAGCGCCGAGTACAATACTTGATCGGGCGAGTCGTCGTCGACCTCGGCGTACCCTGTCCCGGAAGGCCTGTCCTGTTTGTGCAGGTAATCGTAAAGGTCCCACGCGCGATTCACCAGGCCGGCAATCCGCCGCGGGCTGCGCAGATTCACCGAGAGCCGGAATTCCTGAGGCTGGCTGAAGGTCTCGTGCAGCATGTCGTTCAGCCAGGCCCATTCGAAATCGGTGGCGCGAACCGTCTGTGCCTCATCGCCAGCCAGCAGCAGAAACCCGCGGCGGCTTCCAGAGTTGAGATGGCGAGACAGGGAAAGGATGACGAAGACTTCGAGCGGGGTCAGATCCTGCACCTCATCCACGGCGATGCAGCCGTAGTCCGGGAGCGCCGGCTCGATGCGGTGTGGCGCCGAGGTCAGCGATTGGGCGGCCCTCCAAGCAAGGGCAAGTTCCGGGAAATAGCGGTCCGCGAGGGGCGCTTCGCCCCCCCGATCCAGCCGGCGCGCAGCCTCGATCACGCTGTCGGTGGCGGCTGCGCCGAGGTAGCGCGTTCGCTGAGCGCGGTAAGCCGGTTCGGGCAGACGCACGCGCTCAGCCCTTGGGAACCTTCCCGATTTTTCGGGAATGGCGGCTCCCACAAGATGCGCATGCATCTCGTCGTAGAGCCCATCGATGTCGTTCGACCAGGGGCCGAGCGAGCGTTGATGGCTCAGAAGATCCTTCCGGAACTGGGCGCGGGCGCCGGCCAGATCGGGCTCGTTCCCCCGACGACCGGTCAACTGCGCGATCCACACAGGATACGTCAGGACGGTAAAGCTTCGAGCGTCAGAACAGAACCGGTCGAAATAGTCACGGGCCAGCGCAGCCAGGTCCCCCGAAAACGTGAGGTACAGCACGCGCTCGGCCTGGGACTCGTCGGCAGCATGGAGGAGCGCGGTCGTCTTTCCCGATCCTGGATGACCCTTGAGAATTCTGGCATCGCCTCTGCTGCGGGCGAAGCGACCCTGCGTTGAAGTCCACGGTTCGGGCGCGTATTCGTGGCCGCGAAGATCGGAGACGCCCATCGGCAGATAGTCTTTCGAAAGGCCGCCGGCGTCGAGCGGCGCGTGATCGTCGTGATGACGGATGTCCCGCAGAAAAACCGCTTCGGGTCCGGCCTGGAAGGAAGTGTTTCGGACCGGGGCCGCCCCGCTTGGCGCCCACCATGCATAGAAATGGGACCCGGCGCTGCCGCCCAGCCTCGATCGCCGCCAGCCACGGTTGACCCCGCTGGTCGGCTTATAATGCAGCCGCGCTACGTCGACGGCCATTCGTTGCAACAAAAGAGCAGCTCGCTTTCCCACCGGTTCGTTGCGCCGCAGGGCGAGCTTGTCGAGAAACTCCTGATGGCAGTAGACGGGCCGCGGCGGCCGCGCCGTGCGAAACTCGTGCGCAAAAAGATCGGACTGGCTCAAGCGCCCGATTATAATCCACCTTGTTCGGGGAGTGCGTAACCGGCCCACTCGAATGCCCATGGGAGGGCGGACGCCCATACGTCATGCCGTGATATCGCGAGGCCTTTTCCGATGCGCAAAGGGGCGGTCCATTCATCAAGTGGAAGGCGCGTGTCGACTTCACAGGGATAATCTCCCCCAAACTCGTTTTTTGGAGAATTTGACGCACTGGATAACCTCCGTGTAGCCGACCGACCAGACGGACCCGGTTTCCCCGGGGCGTGCAGAAACCGACTTCAAGGTAGAAATCCGTAACTCCGCCGCGCGATAGAGTTAAGCCGGCGCTGAAGGGAACACACCCAACTCCATCATCAAGCGTGTCCAGTATGATGCGCGTGTCTTGTATCGGTCGATCACAACTCCCCAAACCCGGACTTGACGGCTTGTCGCGGGCACTCCGAGGAACGCCTCTTGATGCGTTCCGGTCCACTCAAAGCGGCTAGTCTCCGTGGTAGGCGGCCTCCTCTAATATCTGAGGAGATCCGGAATGCGGACGGGGCGGCCAAAACACGAGCCCCAGCACGCCCCGCGCGCTCAGCAACCGCGCGCCGAACTTCAGCGCCTGCGACATCGCACGCCCAGCTAGTTCCTGTCCACAAACCCCCGTAAACAGCCGCTGTCCTACAGTTTTGCGCCCGAAACGATTGATGCGGTGAAGCCGTAATAGAAAGTCCCTTCGCTATTCGCACGAGCGAGGGGCGTCCACCAGAGGTCCGCTTCGCCTTCAGAAAGCACGCCGGCCGAAACTGCGCGGACAATGTGGCCGCCGAGAAGCAGTTGAAGAAAATCGTAATCCATCAAGATGGTACGAACGAGACCGTAACATCCTTCAAACGCACTTCGCGAAACATGCGTGGTAGCCGGCGCCCGATCCAACCGTTCTTCATGTTGTCACAAAAAGACAATGCGATCTTGCGTGTGGTTTCTTTATAAGGCGAATCGCAGAACTGGGTTTCCCAGTCGAAATCGAGTACCGCCATCCTGCCGCCGCGACGGAGCACGCGAGCCATCTCGGACAGAGCTTTTTCGGCATCGGGAACATGCATCAGCATGCGCTCGGTCCGGACCGCGTCGAACGAGTCATCTGGAAAAGATAACTTCTGCGCATCGCCCACGTCGAAGGTTACCGGCAGTGTTCGGCCGGCAGCGCGGCGGACTGCCTCCGCGACGAGGCATTCACTGAAATCTACTCCCGTAACATGGCCTTTAGGACCGACTCTTTCGGCGAGCTCGAACGCATCTGTTCCGATGCCACAGCCGAGGTCCAGCGCCTTCATCCCCAGATCAAGACGCAAGGCGTCGAGAATGGCCGGTTTCCATTCGACGACTCCTGGAATTGCATTCGCGGCGTCGAGGAAGCGGAGGAAAAAAACGGGTCAGATGTGTTGTCGACCGTCGTGAAATGCGTGACGTCCTGATTGGTCATGTTCTGTAGAGTCTATCCGATATTCTCCCTTTCCAGGCAGGATTCATGTGATTCCGAGCGACGCGCTACTCGGAGAAAGCTCCCCGGTTCAAAGGGGGCGGTTGACCTCAGAAACGCCGCGCACGGCATCCACATCGATGTATAAACGCCGATGCTGAGACTGGCCAGAGCCGCGTGGAAAAATCACTCTCTCCTGGTCGCCAAGGTGCGAGTGATCCGTTGGCTGGAACGGGCTCGCGGTCCTCTGAACGCCACTGCGCCGTCAGGCGAGACTGACCTAACAAACTGTCGCGGCACAAAGAACTAATACAAGGGGAAATCCGCCGACGGCAGCCATCTTAGTTCCGGGGTGGCATTTTGGCAGAACCGGGCTCCGTCTGCGCGACGGACTTCCCTCCGATGAGGATGAGGCCGTCCGCGATAGTGCCGCGCCAGCTCAAGTAATCATGCCCACCCTGAAATTCCTGGTAAAACACCTCGTAGCCTTTGGCGCGGAGTACATCCCGCAGGTGGCGATTCGTCACCAGGATTGATGAGCCGTCCCCATCCCGGTCCAGTTCCAGCGACCCCGTGTCCAGGTAGAAGCGTAGAGGCAGCTTCGGGCTGTTGACGAACAGCTGCGCCGAGATAGGTGAGAAAGTTACGGGCCGTGCCCTGGTAGAGGCGAGTCGACCCGGGGGCTAGCGCGACGCCCAGAGATTCGACCGCGCTTGCGAACCGTTGGGCCAAGGGATGCTGCAGCGGAGCCTGGCGCGAGAGGTTCACGATGGCACCACCGGGATCGGCCGAATATGCTGAGCGACGGCGCGGGCATACTGCTGGTAGACCTCAAGCGGAGTAACGTGCACGTAAATGAGCGTGGTCTGAATGTGGGCGTGCCCCATCAACCGCATGAGCGCCGGCAGGCTGACGC
>DATFTE010000061.1:0-15003 GCA_035262225.1 Terriglobales bacterium | reverse complement strand
GCCGCCTCCGTGGCGCGGCGGTATTTCCCCCAGAAATCGAGATTGTAGGCCGCCGACGCGGTCACTTGTCCCTGGGTCAGTTCGTACGACGGAATCGGGCCAAGCTTCGGGCTCTGTTGACTGCTGATGCTGCCACCCGCCGTCAGGCTGGGCAACTGATCGGCACGGGTGATGCCCAACTGCGCCTGTGCCTCCATAACCCGCGTCGCGGCGATGCGCACATCGTAATTGTTGCTCAGGGCGGTACGGATCAGGCCCTGCAGCTCCTTGTCCTGGAAAACTTCCCACCACTTTTCATCACCCAGGGAAGCCACCGTGGCTTTGCTCGAGTCCAGCGGGGCTGACGCAGGTGCGGTGGTCGCCGGCGCCGCCTCGGGCGCCGTTTGCCGGTAGGTGACCGGCACACTGACCGCGGGCCGCTTGTAATTGGGCCCAACGGCGCAGGCGGTCAACCCGACGAGCGCAAGCAGCGGAAGCGATCGTTTTACGAACAGGCGAATCATGTCTTCAATCTCCATTGCCTTCTTGCAGCGCGAAGGCGGGTTCCGTGTCAACCGCCGGCTCGCGATTCGAACGGAAGAACGAGAACCGGTCCAGCACCTTCTCCTGGAATTCCTCCAGGTAAAGGTAGATAGCCGGAGTAACATAGAGAGTCACGAACTGTGACACGATCAGTCCGCCAATCACCACCAATCCGAGCGGCCGGCGCGAGGAACCATCGGCGCCGTAGCCCAGTGCGATCGGCAAGGCACCCAGCAAGGCTGCGGCCGTGGTCATCATGATCGGCCGGAAGCGCTCCATGCTGGCGTCGTGAATCGCCTGATCGTCCTTCACACCCTGGCGTACCCGCGCTTCGGCAAAGTCAACAATCATGATCCCGTTCTTCTTCACTATGCCCATCAGCATGAACATCCCGATGTAGGCGTAGAGCGACGCTTCCGCGCCAAACAGCCAGAGCGTCAGCAATCCACCCAGCAGGGCCACGGGCAGCGACGAGAGCACCGTGATGGGGTGCAGGTAGCTCTCGTACAGAATTGCCAGGATGACGTACATGACGAATACAGCCACAAACATCAGCGTCACCAGGTCCGACACCGTATTGCGGAAGATCAGCGCCTGTCCCTGCAACTGCCCCTGGATTCCCGGAGGCAACATCTGTTTCGCGGAATCTTCCACGTACTCTGTCGCCTGTCCCACGGTGTACCCGGGCTTCATGTTGAAGAACAGGGTCACGCTGGTGAACTGGTTGATGTGATTCACCGCCTGTGGGCCAATCACCGGACGCCAGCTCGTGACGGCGCTGAGCGGAATCATGCGCTGCCCGTCGTCGCTCTTGATGTAAAGCTGGCTCAGATCCTGCGGGTCCGAGCGCTTGTCGTCGGCGACTTCGAGAATGACCTGGTACTGGTCGGTCGCTTTCTTGATCAGGTAGCTGTAGTTCTGCGAATAGGCGTCGTGCAGCAAGGTGAGAATCCGGGTCTCGGAAACGCCGTACAACTTTGCCTGATCCCGCAGGATGTCGACCTGCAGATTGGGCGTGTGGTTGAACAAATCCGAGTTGACAAAGAGGAAGCCGGGAAACTGGTACATCTTGGCCATCATCTTGCCTGCGGTGTCGTACACCTGCTGGGAATCGATGCCGGAAATCGCGTAAGCAAATTGTCCCTGAATATTCGCCGTCGCGCCGGTACTGATTTCAAGGACCGGGTTCGGCTGCAGGAATGCGATAGCGCCGGGAACGGTCCCCGCAATCCCGCCCATCAGTTCGCCGGCCACCTGCTGGATCGGAGGCCGCTTCGACGGATCCTTCAGAAATGCGATCAGGAACGCCTGGTTCGCGGGCAAAAACTGGCTGTTTCCGCTCATGGTGAAAGTGGTCTCAACCGCGGGATTCGCTCGCATGATCTTTTCCGCGGCCGTCTGATAGGCATGCATCTGGTCGGGCGAAGAACCTTCCTGCGCCACCAGCACACCGCGAATGAAGGAACTGTCGCCGACCGGCAGAAACGATTTGGGAACGATGTAGAACAAGTAGACTGTTCCCGCCAGACACACCACCCAGACCACAGCCGAGATCCAGCGCTGCCGAAGAAAGAACCACAAGGACTTGCCGTACACGTTCAGCACGCGCCGCTCGA
Source organism: Terriglobales bacterium (assembly GCA_035262225.1). Classification (GTDB taxonomy): domain Bacteria; phylum Acidobacteriota; class Terriglobia; order Terriglobales; family Acidobacteriaceae; genus DATFTE01. The sequence continues at coordinate 12,865 of DATFTE010000061.1, read as the reverse complement.
CGCCGCCGATCACGCGCTCCATCCAGGTCTTCTTTGTTCCCGCTCCCCGTTTCCCCAGCAGGCGAGACGTCATCAAAGGCGTCAACGTCAGTGACACCAGGCCGCTGGCGATAATCGAGATCACGATCGTGACCGAGAACTCGCGGAAAATGCGGCCCATCAGTCCGCCCATGAAGACCAGGGGGATAAACACGGCGGCCAGCGAAAGCGTCATGGCCAGAATGGTGAAGCTGATTTCCTTGGCTGAATTCAACGACGCTTCAAACGCATCCTGCCCTTCCTCCATCAGGCGTACGGTGTTTTCCAGAAACACGATGGCGTCGTCCACAAGGAACCCGATTGCCAGCGTCAGCGCCATCAGTGACAGGTTGTCGAGACTGTACCCGAGCACGTTCATGGCAATAAAAGTCAGCAACAGTGACAGGGGCAGCGCGAGCGCGGGAATCAACGTGTCGGTGGCACGTCCCAGAAATACGAAGATCACCATCACCACCAGGACAAAGGCGATGTACAGCGTGGTCTGCACGTCATGCGCGCTTTCCACAATGGTCCGGGACCGATCGTAGATCGGGATGAGATGGACCGAGGTGGGGAGCTGGGACTCGATCGTGGGCAGCAGATTCCTTACCGAATCCGCCACTTCCACAGCGTTCGACCCCGCCCGCCGAAACACAGCGATCACCACGGTCGCGGCCGGCGCGGGATGTCCGCGCACCCAGAAGCGCATATCGATGCGCTCATCCTGTACGCTGTCTTTCGCCGTGGCCACATCCTTCAGATAGATGGGCGCGCCGTTGCTCTGACCGACAATCAGCTGGTCGTACTGCCCCGCCGTGCTCAACTGACCCTGAGGCTGCAGCAAAAACGTGTGGTGGGTCCCGTCGAACTGCCCCGCACCCGTGTAGCTGGTGCCGTTCTTGATGGCTGCCGTCAGGTCCTCGAGCGTAATATTGCGCACCGCCATGGCGGAAGGATCGGCCTTGATTCGCACCGCCGACTGCGTTCCGTACACCGCCACCTGGCTCACGCCGGGCAGAATGCTGATGCGCTCGCCCACTTGCGTGTTGGCGTAGTCGTAGAGCTGCCCTTCGGTGGCTGTGTCACTGACCAGTGCGATGTACTGAATCGGCTGGTCGTTCGGATTGGTCTTGGTAAAGGTTGGCGGACTTGGCAGATCAATCGGGAGCTGCCCGCTCGCTCGGGTGATGGCGGCTTGCACGTCGGTCGCCGCCCCATCCAGGCTCTTATTGAGGTCAAATTGCAGAACGAAGCTCGAATGCCCCTGCCCATTATTTGAGGTCACCAGTTCGAGGCCGGGGATCTGCATGAACTGCCGCTCAAGCGGCGTGGCGACGTTATTTGCCATGGTCTCCGGCGTAGCTCCCGGATAGTTCACCTGCACCTGAATCACCGGGTAGTCGACCGCAGGCAAGTCGCTTACAGGCAATCGGTAATACGCCAGAACGCCGAACAGGACTACCGAGACCGTCAGCGCGACGGTCATGACCGGACGTCGTATGAAGCGCTCGGATAGATTCATGAACGGCCTCCTGCTTTCACCGAACCTCCCGCCGGACTTGCTCCCGTATCCACGCGCACCTTGCTCCCCGGGCGCACGGTCATCTGACCGGTTACCACGACGCGTTCATCGGCCGCCAGGCCTTCGAGCACGACCACGCTTTCACCCTGGCGCTGACCCAGGCTCACCGGGCGCATCTCCGCTGTGTCATCGTCCTTCACAACATAGACGTAAGACCCCTTCTGGCTGAGCTGGGCGGCCTGATTCGGTATCAGCACCGCACCCTTCTCTGTAGCCAGCACCAGCTTCACATCCACGAACTGTCCAGGCCAGAAATGCCGGTCAGAATTTTGCAGAGTCGCCCGCAAGTTCACCGTGCCCGTACCGTTCTGCACCGCATTGTCGAGGAACTCCACCTTGCCTGCCCGTGCACTCTGTTCCGTATCGGAGGGCAATCGCACCAGCGCCTTCAGCATTCCGTGCGCCATCTGTTTCTGAACGTCGCCCAGATCCTGCTCTGTCACCGTGAAGGTCGCGTAGATCGGATCCAGTCGCTGGATCGAAAGCAGCGATGACGCATTAGGCTGCACCACGTTGCCCACGTCCACCAGACGAGCGCCGGCACGTCCGTCGATCGGCGAGTGAATGTAGCAGTACTCGAGATTCAGCTTCGCCGTTTCCAGGGAGGCCTGGGCAGCATCCACCTGCGCCTGATCCACGTCCACCGTATTCTTCTTGGTGTCGTAGTCCTGCTTGGAGATGGCTCTGGTCGCGACAACCGCCTGATCGCGGGCAAACTGAATGTTGGCGAGATCCAGCGCCGCCTTGGCCTGGGCCACAGCGGCCGCCGCCGAATCAACCTGCGCCTTGTAGGGGCGCGGGTCGATGACGAACAGCAGCTGGCCCTTCCGCAGGTTCTCGCCGTCCTGGAAGTGACGTTCCACAATTCGTCCTCCCACCTGCGGAGTGATAGTGACCGATTCGAAGGCCGTATTCCGCCCGATCTCGTCCAGATACCTGGGCACATCCTGGGCACGGGCGGTTGCCAGCGTGACCAGCGGCGGGGGCATGGAAGGCGCCGCCTGCACATTGCCACGGTTGCATCCGGTGGCTGTCAGCGACAGAAGCAGTAAGGCCGCCGCTGCCACCATGCCGAATCCCTGGGTCAGAAAGGTTTTCTTTCGAACGTTCATTGCCATCCCCTGTTTGCGATTCCGACTTGCTGTTGAGTTTGAAATTAGTTTGACCAAGGCGCCGCGGCGACACCCGCTTCCCCCGCCACCACCATCGGACTCTGGGTTGCGCGCGCCAGGCGCTTCAGAGCTTGTTCGCGTGCGCTGATTACTCGCTGACGAGCGCATCCCAAAAGGATGGCGCAGTCCTGATAGGAGTAGCCTTCGAGCACTGACATGATGAATACGAAACGCTCCAGCGGTTCCAGTTTCATGATCGCTTCAAACTCGACGCGGATCTCCGGTCCGGCCACCAGCGGACAAATGCCCTCGGGAACTGCCACCGGCGCTGCCGGATGCTTTTCCACCGGCGCCATCGTGCGAATTGCATTCTGGATGATGTTCCGGCGGGCCCAGGATTGTGCCCATTCCTTGAATACAGCATTCCCTCTCACACAGTCGCCAAGCCCCGACACAAAGCACTGCTCGGCTTTTTCAGCATCTCCAGTCAGAAGCCAGCCCAACAGGTAAAGGTCTTTCATCTTCTCCGCGAAAATCCGGCAGAAATCTGGGCCGGAGGCAAGAACCGTCGAAGACACCACATGATTCGCTGAATTCATCTTCACCTCAGTGTGAGTCCCCTCAGTCATGAGAGTTACTCGGATATGGCCTGCTGCCGTGCCCGCACCCGCTACGGCGCGCCAGTTGCTTGAGCATGTGTTTGATCAGCACTCCGCCGCAGGAGAATTGCGTTCCCTGCTGCATGAACTCGAACAAGGTGGCTTCCCCCTCCTGGCTGATAACCGTCACATTCGTGAGATCCACCACCAGCCTTCGTTCCTGAAGTCCCTCCTTCGCGCTGCTCCACACCTGGCGGAGTTCCCCGAGCCAGGGCTCGACCAGCTTTCCCTCGAGCACCAGCTTGCGGTAGCTCCGTGTTTCAATGGTTGAAATTCGTAGCATGCCTTTCCTCTGTCCACTTGTGTCAGGGCAAGGCAAGGGCCACGTTCAGCCATACGTCAGAACTGCGCAAGTCATTGAGTCTGCGAGCAAGCACCGAAGAGGCAGGGCGGATATGTCGAAAATTGTCGAAGTTTTTTCGACACCTTGCTGAGCTGATGACACCCGGGTTCGACAGAGATGAGCCTGGATTGGCTAGCGGTGCGGCATGAAAGGCGTACGCAGCGGTTTTTGGTCACGCCGGAGGAGTGGAACGCCAGTTAACGGTCGGGCCCTTCGATAAATCGGCCGACGCCTGTAATCACGCTCGCGGGAATCGCTGAGCAGCGCTTTCAGAAACGTCAGCAGGAAAAACGCTGCTGCTGCGCTGACTATGGAGAGTGCAATTAGAACCATGTGCTTACTGCAGCACACGGGAGGCCAAACCGGGAATCACCGCGGCACCTTGGATTTCCGGCGAATTCTGGCAGCGAACCCGATTCCTCTTCGCCCGCCCCCGTCTGAAAACCTGTCCGTGCTTCGTCAATTGTCGAAGCCTACGACACTCTACGCGGATCGATTCCCAGTTTATTCATCCGCGAAATCAGGGTTGTACGCTTGACGCCCAGCCTCTGGGCTGCCCCATTGGGACCGGCCACACGACCATTGGTCTCTTTGAGTACGCGCAGGATGTCCGCCCGCTCACTGGACTCGCCTGGCGTGGGCACGGGCATGGAGGTCCCGAGACGCTTCAGTTCAGAAACCGGCACCTCCAGGGCGGTGCTGCGCGTCAAGATAACAGCCCGCTCCATGAAGTTCTCCAGTTCGCGGATATTCCCTGGCCAATGCCAGGCCGAAAGTTTCCTGAGCGCAGCGGCGGGAATGGACTCGATCTGTTTTTCCATGCGCCGGCCGTACTTTTGTGCGAAATATCTCACCAGCAGAGGAATGTCTTCGGGACGCTCCCGCAGCGGCGGAATCCGGATGGGAAATACGTTCAGCCGATAGTAGAGATCCTGGCGAAACTGGCCGTTCTCGATCATCTTGTCAAGATCACGATTCGTGGCCGCCACCAGCCGTACGTCCACTCTCTTGGTCCGCGTGCTCCCCAGCCGTTCAAACTCCCGCTCCTGCAAAGCGCGCAGCAGCTTCGGTTGAATCTCAAGCGGAATATCGCCAACCTCGTCGAGGAACAATGTTCCCTGATCGGCAAGCTCGAGCCGTCCTGTTTTCTGGGAAATGGCCCCGGTAAACGCGCCGCGCTCGTGGCCGAAGAGTTCGCTCTCGAGCAAGCCGGTGGGGATCGCAGCGCAATTCAACTTCACGAAGGTGCGATCCTTTCGTCGGCTGCGATCATGGATGGCCCGGGCAATCAGTTCCTTGCCCGTACCCGTCTCACCCAGCAGCAAAACCGTGGAGTCACTGGGGGCCACGGTTTCGACCAGACGCAGCACGTTGCGCAGCGCGGAGCTTTGTCCAACGATGCCCTCGAAATCCATTTCTCCGCGGATTTCTTCTTCCAGGTACAACTTCTCCTGCGCCAGCTTGTCCTTGAGTTCGGCGATTTCGCGGTAGGCCAGGGCGTTCTCAATCCCAATCGCGACCTGATGCGCGACCTCGGTCAGAAAATCGACCTCTTCGTCATCAAAGGCATTTTCCCGGCGTCTCGCCAAGGCCAGAACGCCAAGCAAGTGGTTGTGACTGATGAGGCCGATGTCGCAAAACGAGTTCATACCTTCGCCCTTGGCTTTCTCGTACATTTCGGGCGTAACCTCAGGTGCGTCCAGCCGGTTCACCACAAAAGGCTTCCCGGTCTTGAAGGTTTCGCCGGGTGTGGTTCCCTCGATCGGAACCAGCGTGCCTTCGGTAAAGAAGCCCTTGCCGTCGGGAAAGTCCAGGGTATGGACGCGCAGTAGCGTGTTCTCCGAGTCGGGCAGCATGATGGCGGCAGCATCACAACGCATCACCCGCCTGACGCTGGCCGAGATGGCATGCAACAACTCGTCGAATTCAAGATTGGAAACCACCTGGTTCGTCAGTTCCAGGATCAGCTTCAACCGTTCCTGCGCCTGCGTAGAGGAATAGAGATTGACCGCGGCGTCGATGGCAAGGGCCACCTGGTCCGCGAGCAGGCCCAGGAAATACACCTCATCGTCAGGGTAAGCATAGGGACGAGCGCTGCCGAGCGAAATCACACCAAGACGCCGGGCTCCCCGAACCAGCGGCAACGTGCACGTGGAAGCAATGCCGTGTTGTCGTAGAAACTGCTTGTGTTCTGCGAACCGGGTTTCCTGACTCCAATCGCCGGTCGTGAACGTCTCTTGTCTCTGGTGGACATAGAGCAAAGGAGAGTCGTCCGGACGGTCCCATTGCGATAGGTCCAGCCTGCTTCCCCGAACTTCAACCATCTCCCAGTCCACGCGGTCGGTGTCGGAGGCAAAGGCGACCACGTGCAGGTAGTCGAAGGACACAATCTCCCGCAACTGGCGCGGAAGTTCACGCTCCGCGTTTTCGCAATCGTTGCAGGTCGCAATCGAGTGTGCTGCCCGCAACAAGGCCTCGTAACGTGCAGCTTGATGAGTTGGGATCGGCCGTGCGAATGTCGCCATAGAATGCTAGACCTTAGCTCCTGCGGTTTTTCGCCCTGCAACGCGCGGAACTTCCCCGCCGTTTCGAAGGGGAAGGCCACTGAATCCTTAAAGCCTATGAGATGTGCGGTGTTCGCCCAAGGGTGCTGAAAGTGTCGCGAAAATTCGACAGTTGTCGATACTCATGTCGAGGCATTCGACAGGCGGAGACCAATCTTGAACCCTGACCAATTCCTAAACCACCTTCAGGCAAGGGTTTTCACCGTGTGATCGGCCGCCAGCCGCGCTTGGCACGTGTGGTGCACTCCAGTCTGCCGAATTCTCACTCTTTATTTGAAACGAATGAATCACGGAGGAGTTACGTTCATGCGTCGAATTTTTGTCATGATTGCTGCCGTCTTCATTTTGGCGGTGGGAGCGGTTGCCCAGGAAGGTCGCTCGGAAATCAGCCTGCAAGGCACCGGCTTCTTCACCAAGGATTCCAGCGGTCAGGGGAACACCCAGCGGGCCACCGCAACTGGCGGATTCCTGGTCGGTTATCGCTACCACTTTAATCGCTGGCTGGCTGCGGAGGCCGCCTATGGGTATAACCGCAACTCGCAACATTTCTTCGCGCCGGGAGGCTTCTCCCGCGTTCAGGCTAACGCGCACCAGGCAACTGGAGGGTTCGTCGTGAATCTGCCGGTTCCCGCCAGGTTCCGTTTCAGCCCCTACGTTCTGGCCGCAGGCGGAGCGCTGGTGTTTGATCCTACCGAAAATGCTTTCGACAGCATCGCGGGAGCCCAGAAACAAGCCGCCGGTGTCTTCGTTTATGGAGGCGGAGCCGATTTCCCCGTCGTCAAACACATTTCGCTGCGCGCGGAATACCGTGGGCTGGTCTACAACGCCCCTGATTTCGGCCTCAGGAGTGTGGGCTCTGACGCCACGACTCATACCGCACAACCGTCGGCCGGCATCGTGTTCCGTTTCTAACCCGGACCACGACGCAGCCCAAAGGAAAACCCGCCGGGTTTCCGCGGCGGGTTTTTCCTTCTTGGGGAAGAGTGGGGGAAGAGCCAGTTCCCAGTAATCATGCTGGTCAAGGGCTGCTGTCAGCGACAGGGCGTGGGGGCTCGGAGAGTCCGGCGATCATGTTCACGCCGGAGTTTCAGGTGGAGTAATGGACGGTTATCGGCATCGATTTCGAGTCGCCTATGGTTGTGCCAGCCTGCCTCGGATGACGACGACCGAAGCCGCCGGGAGGTCGTAGCCCATGTCCGGCGTGACGTTGATCTGACGGCGCACAACGGGTCCATCCGGGTCGGCTTTGCCATTGGTTTCGATGACAATGGTTTTTTTCGCTGCCTGCTCGGCATGCGCCATAAAGCGGGTCTGGGGTGGAATCCACCGGTACTGCCCACTGCCGAACGTCGCCGTTTCCACGGCGCCGGAAAACCCTGTTTCCGCGCCGTCTGCCCTGTGAAACACGATCCGCACTTTATGCGCCGTCTCCTGGTCGCGGTTGACGGCCATCACCGCCCACTGCCCGTCCGTGCGCCTCAAAACATACGCGGTCACCAGAGCGTGTCCCGCACCATCGCTTAAGTCGCTATGCGCAGCAAATACCTGATGCTCCCCACCATTTGCCTGCACCCACTCCAGGTTTATTAACTGAGCCACAAAGAACTGAGCTAGCGGCTGTTCAATATGGTAATTGTCATCCACCGTAAACATTCCAAATGTTCCCGGCGAACCATTGCACCCGGGCTCCAACTTCAGCGGAAGATAATGAAAGAAATACAATCCCTGGCCACCGGCGCTCAGGAATGATCCAACGTAGTCCGCCAGCCAAACACCGGCAAAGATATCCTGGTAGGTCTCGCTTGCTCCCCAGGAAAGGTTCCCCTCGGTGATGAACATGGGCATCTCTGTCGGGATGCCATCCTCGCGCCACACCTCGATGATGTGATTCACCAGTTCCGGCTCGTCGTATAACATGCCCCAGGGGGTCCGACAGGGATCATACGGATAGTGTTCAAATGAAAAGAAAGCCAAGTCCTGCATCCGCCCGTGCTGCTTCAGGTAGTCAACGAATCGCCCCAGCCACGAGGTACGGCCTCCGGCGTCGGGCCACGCCTCGATATCCTTGTTGACCCCTTGAAAGGACGGTCCCCCCAGCTTCAGGGCGGGATCAACTCGGTGGATGGCCGTCGCCCACTGCAAGTACAAGGCGGCATAGTCCTCGGGCAACATATACTGTCCGTCCGCTTCTTCGCCCATCTCCACATAGGAAATCGGATACTTCCGTTTCTCCAGATAAGCGATCTCCGCCGCCGCATTTTCCGGCGTGTCGTACAGCATGGCGACGGGTATCATTGCCGGCATCCCGCGGGTCACCCCGCTCCTGTAAAAGAAATCAAATCCCACCTGCGCCTGCGTCGTCGATCCTATGTCAGACGGCTCGTGCCATGGATCCACCGAAGAACAATACGTCGTGGTCTGTTCCTGATCCGCCGTATGACGCACCACATCGTGAAAGGCGCCGTCGTCGCTAATGGTTCCCAGGTAGAGCTCCCGAATCGCATATCCCAGACAATTTCGCGGATCCGACGCCCCTTCCGCATCGCACGTATTCGACGACGCGGTCATCCAAATACGGACGAACCGCACTGGCATTGCGCTCGGCGCCAACCGGATCGTCTCGGCGCCGCCTTTGCCGTTACTCACCATGCCGCCGGGGAATCTTTCCCAAACTCCGCGCGTCGCGGCTTTGATCGGATCATCCCCGGTCCAGTACTGCACCAGAAAATCGGTCGCATAAGGCTTGGCCCAGGCAATGCGGATGGCGTTGACCATCTGTGCCTGTTGCAGATCCATCACCACCCATTGCGGATGCAGGCTATCGCTCTCGCCGGTGAAGCGCTGGCTGAGGTAAGGATTGGTCTTCCAGAAGCTCTCCAGGTTGCCGTCGGTCAGGCGCGAAAAACCCGCATTCTCAGTCCCGTCGTTGCGAGTGAATCCCCGCCGAGGCAATCGGTAGCCAAACGAGTACCGGATCGGCTCAGCCAAAGCCGTCGATCCCGTGAAATACCCCTTCCCCCGGGGATCGCTCCAGGTGCCCAGCGGATTCCAATGCCACGCCTCGACGGCAAGTTCGGTATTCTGCCGGTAGGTGACGGGCCCCCACCCCGACGAAAGCGCCCTACTCAGTGCCGGCTCCCTCAACCCGCTATCGATGGCCTGAACCGGAATGCGATCCACCCCTGCTCCCAATGTCTCGCGCGGCACAAACTGGTTCACCGGCTGTCGAGTGTCAACCTGAATCGTTTGCGCCCAGGTGAAAGTCAACAGCCACAAACATCCCCACAGCCCAAGGCGAACTTTTCTCAAGCGTCACCCTCCATGAATTAAAACGATTGAATCGGGAGTATAGCCCGACCGATGCCCCCGCGCGCAGAAGTGCGACCCGTTCGACCGTTCCCCGCGGCTTTCGTTGACTTGTCTTCCGCCGTCTCGTAAGATTCGCGCCAGATGATCGGCCAGGTGGTCTCGCATTACCGAATCGTCGAACGACTCGGCGGCGGCGGGATGGGAGTGGTCTACAAGGCCGAAGACACGCGCCTGCATCGTTTCGTCGCCCTCAAGTTCCTGCCTGAGGATATTGCCCGCCATCCGGTGGCGCTGGCTCGCTTCCAACGCGAGGCAGAGGCTGCCTCAGCCTTGAATCATCCCAATATCTGCACCCTTTACGACATCGGGGAGCAGGATGGACTGGCATTTATCGCCATGGAGTTCCTGGATGGCGTGATGTTGAAGTACCGCATCGGCGGGGCGCCGCTGGATGACGAGCTACTCGTTTCGCTGGCCATTGAGGTGGCTGACGCGCTGGATTCCGCGCATACCGCGGGCATCATTCACCGCGACATAAAGCCGGCGAATATCTTCATCACCAGGCGGGGGCACGCCAAAGTCCTCGATTTCGGGCTGGCAAAACGTGCCGACCAGGCCCTGAGCTGCGACTCGAGCTCGGTCTCGGAGGATCCGACCCTCACCGAGCGAGACCTTACCACCAAGAATATTGCCCTGGGCACAGTCAATTACATGTCCCCAGAGCAGGTGGAAGGGAAACCCGTCGATGAGCGCACCGACCTGTTTTCCTTTGGCGTGACCCTGTATGAGATGGCCACCGGACGGCTGCCGTTCGCCCGGAATACCGACGGGGCAACGTACGGCGCCATCCTTCACGAGCAGGCGGAGCCGCCCAGCCGGTGGAATCCCCGCCTGCTTCCGCCGCTTGACGCGATCATCATGAAGGCCCTGGAGAAGGATCGCGCACTCCGTTACCAGCATGCCTCCGAAATAAGGGCCGACCTGCAACGGCTCAAGCGGGATTCGGAAACCGGCCGCATTCGAGTAGTCTCCGGTGCGGTGCCGGTAGCGGACCTTCGTACAGAGCGTCGCCCCTCTTCGAAGATCAGAAGAATTGCCGGGATGATCGCTTTGGCGGTGGTCGCTGTCGGCCTGCTTGCCGCAGCCGCGCTCTACTACCGCGCACGTCAGACCGGGCGCCTCACCGAGAAAGACACGATTGTCATCGCCGATTTCGCAAACAGCACCGGCGACACGGTCTTCGATGACACACTGAAGACGGCGTTGCGCATCTCGCTGCGACAGTCGCCCTTTCTCAACGTACTTCCGGAAGCAGAAGTGGCCAGGACCCTCAAGCTGATGGCGCGTCCAGCCGATGCCCGGCTGACACCCGATATCGCGCGCGACCTCTGTTTGCGGGCCGACTCCAAAGCGTACCTGGCGGGAGCAATCGGCAGCCTGGGTAGCGAATACATCCTTAAATTGAAAGCGGTGAGCTGCCAGAGCCAGGAGGCGCTTGCGGAAGAACAGATGACCGCAGCCTCGAAGGAGAAGGTGCTGGATGCTCTCGGCGAGGCGGCAACCCGGCTGCGCGGCGAACTCGGCGAGTCGCTCGCCATGGTGAAGAGATTTGACGTCCCTCTGGCGGAGGCTACTACTGCTTCGCTCGAAGCGCTCAAGGCTTTCAGCCTGGGCGACAAGACCGCGCGCACAAAAGGCGCCGCGCAGTCGCTTCCTTATGATCAGCGCGCCATCGAACTGGATCCGAATTTCGCCATGGCATATGCCGCGGTTGGCATTCATTATTCCAATCTGGGCGAGCCTGCCCGTTCGAGCCAGTACCTGGCAAAAGCATTCCAGTTGCGGGACCACGCCAGCGAGCGCGAGCGCCTGGCGATTATGGCCAACTATTATTCATCGGTCACCGGGGAGTTGGACAAAGCCGCCCGGACCTACCGGGAGAGGATCGCAAGTTATCCCCGTGAAGCCGGAGCGTACAACAATCTGGGAATCATTTTCGCGCTCGAAGGACGCTTTGAGGAAGCGGCGGAAGTCACGCGCGAGGGTATTCGCGTCGCCCCGAACGAATACACTCTCTACGAAAACCTCACGGACTTCGAACTGGCCCTTCAGCGCTTCGACGAGGCGCGCCAGATGATTGGCGACATTCAGCCCCGCAAGCCGGACAACTACATTTTCCCCGCCGCTCTTTACGCCCTGGCCTTCCTCGATGGGGACGCAAAGCTCATGGCGGATCAGCAGCGGTGGTTTGTGGGCAAATCCGAATATGAGACCTTCGGCCTGGCGCTGGCCTCGGATACGGAGGCGTTTGCCGGACACTTAGGTAAAGCCGGCGATCTGACTCGGCAGGCTGTCGATTCCGCGGTTCACAACGACAGAAAGGAGACCGGAGCGATCTGGCAAACCATCGCCGCCCAGCGCGAAGCCGCTTACGGCATGCCCAGGCAAGCGAGGCAGACAGCGGCCGTGGCCTTGAAGATGGTCCCGGGGAGCCCGGGCGTCGAGGCGGAAGCGGGCCTCGCCTATGCGCTGGCGAGCGATATACCACAGGCGGAGTCGCTGGCCGACGATTTGGGCAAACGCTTCCCCCTGGACACGCAGATCCAGTCGCTGTGGCTGCCTGTGATTCGGTCGCAACTGGCACTGGACCGCAAGAGCGCGGAAGTTGCCTTGAAATCGCTCGAGAGCGCGGCTCCACCGATCGAGTTCGGAGCGATCGCTTACGCGGTCAACACGTCTTGCCTTTATCCGGCCTACGTCCGTGGGGAGGCGTATCTGGCAGCGCAAAAGGGCAGAGAAGCCAACGCCGAATTCCAAAAAATCCTCGATCACGGCGGCATTGTCTGGAACTGCTGGACCGGATCGCTCGCGCACCTGGGAGTCGCGCGGGCTAACGCATTGCAGGCGAAGACTTCCGAAGGCGCCGACGCCGACTCGGCCCGCGTCCGGGCTCTCGCCGCCTACAAGGAATTCCTGGCTCTTTGGAAAGACGCCGACTCCGATCTCCCCGTCCTGCGGGAAGCAAAATCGGAATACGCCAGGCTGCAGCAATAGGGTTCCTCTGGCTTCCAGACCCCATTGGCAATCCGGGGGCAAAATGGCGCCTGCCAACCTGGCCAAGGTCGAGCGGCAAGGAGTCAGGAGAGGCGTTTTCTGACCCGGGGTTTCGTCTGAGGCCGCGCCTGATGAGCAAAATTGCAGCTTCCGGGGTATATACTACGAACAGGCTTGAGATGTCTGGAGCAGCCGGCTCTCAGGTTCACGGCCGGACAGGTCAT
>DATFTE010000060.1:0-2010 GCA_035262225.1 Terriglobales bacterium | reverse complement strand
CCTCGGTGCGCGCCGTGATCGACGAGAGAGGCGCGAAACTGAGAAACCCGATGCGCGGAATCGTCGTCAGCTGCTGCGCCAAGGCAATCAGCGGGGCCGCCAGCATGCCGACGAAGACTTCGCCGATGAACGCCCGCCGGCCGATCACCGGATCGCCCGGTTCGCGCAGCGGCGGTTAATCAAGGGTTCCCAACGATAGTCCCGTGCCATCCGCTCCCCTCGAGTGACTTGGGATTTCCGAGGAATATAGTGGGCGCGCTAGGAATCCGCAAACATGTCCACTTTGGGTCGGTTTGATCTTGCCCACGAACGGTGGACACGGTTATGAGGCGGGCTGTGCCGCCTCGAAGACCAGCGGGGCCTCGTAATTGATCGTCGAGTGCCGCCGCTGGCGGTTGTAGAACACCTCCACGTAGTCGAACAAGCTGGCCCGTGCTTGGTCGCGGGTTCGGTAGTCGCAGTGGATCACCAGTTCGGTCTTCAGCGTGTGGAAGAAGCTTTCCATCGGGGCGTTGTCCCAACAGTCGCCCTTCCTCGACATGCTCTGCCGGATCCCGTGCGCGCCAAGGATGCGACGGTAGTCTGCCGCACTGTAGGTGCAGCCCCGATCGGAGTGCAGGATCGCCGGGCCGCGGCCACGTTGCCGAAGTGCCATATCCAAAGCGTCGATGACCAGTGGTGTGCCGAGCGTCCGGCTCATCGCCCAGCCGACCACCGCCCGGGAGTACAGATCCAGGACCGCGGCCAGATACAGCCAACCCTCCCGCGTCGGGATGTAGGTCACGTCGCTGAGCCAGCACTGGTTCGGCTGATGCACCGCGAAGCGCCGCTGCACCAGGTCAGCCGACGCGAGCGTGTTGCGCGAGTCGGTCGTGACACGGAACCGCCGGACACCGCGCGGCACGATCTGCGCCTGGCGCATCAGCTTAGCCACCGTATTGCGGCAGCATGGCACGCCTTGCGCGAGCAGCTCGGCGTGCACTCGCGGCGCCCCGTAGGTCTCGCGGCTGGCAGCGTGGATCTCGCGGATGCGCGAGGTCAGCGCCGCTTGCCGCTGCCGACGCGCACACGGCGGCCGGCGCCGCGCCGCGTAGTAACCGCTGCGCGACACCTGCAGCACCTCGCACAGCACCTTCACCCCATAGCGCTGCCAGTGGGCTTCGATGAACCGGTGCTTCACAGCGATTCCTTCGCGAAGTAAATCGCCGCTTTTTTTAGGATCTCATTCTCGATTCGCAGCCGCGCAATCTCCCGCCGCAGCTGCTCCACATCGTCGGTGGCCACCGGCGGCGAGCTCCCGTTGGGCCGAGCGTTCTCCCGTTCAAACTCCTGGCGCCACTTGCGCAGTTGGTTCACCCGAATCCCCAGCTGCCGCGCTATCTGCGCCTTCGGCCGCCCATCCACCGCCGCCAGCCGCACCGCCTCCAGCTTGAACTCACGCGTGAAACGCCTGTGAGGTCTGTGTTCCATGCAACACCTCCATGCAAGAGCAGTATGCTCCTCTCGAGGTGTCCACCAATCGTGGGCAACATCAAATCGACCCAAAGCGGACACCCTTGTATCCCCACAACGCGCGGTCACTGCGGGACACAGGCGAAGACCTTAGTGTTCGCCTCGCCTTCGAAGGTCCATCCTTGGCGGAGCATCGCATTCAGAGTGGCTATGCTAATCGTGTAGCGATGGTTGGGTGCTCCGCCCATTCCGTTGTTGTAGGCACGATAGAGCGGCACGGTGCCCGGCGGACACGAGCCGTTTCCCGCGCCATAACCAATGGGTATCTGAACGTAAAAGGCGATGCCTTCGAACTGCCAGCCGGCGCTGGTCTGGTGTGTTGCGCATTCAACCGGAAATGGAGTGTAGAAATGCGCAGTCCGCTATTGCTCGTTGCCGATAGCCACGAAACCATCGGTTCGCGTTGCGTTAACAGCTAACAGAAGGAGACTCCGCGTTCAGGTAGCTGATGGTGATGCCGATCACCATGCTTGATGATTCGATATGTTCGCAGGGGCG
>DATFTE010000059.1:0-6023 GCA_035262225.1 Terriglobales bacterium | reverse complement strand
TCTTCCGTTTTCATGCTTCGATACTCCATTTCCTATGAGGCTTGATTCGTGATCACCTTGTGCTGTGATTCACAGTGGAGACAGCCTAGAGTGCTTCCCTGTCACATGTGTTTCCCAGGTGTAAAAAGGTTGTCTTTTTCTGGAGACGTCGAGCAACAGAACGGAAGGAGGGTGATTCGTTCTGTTAGAGTGGCGATGGAGTGGCTGCACCGCTTTTCTTTTTTCCCGCCCGGTAGAGCCAGGCGCCAATAGCCAGCAAGACGAGGGATCCGCCGACGATTTTCAGAACAGCCAGCGGCTTGTTGGCTTCATCGGGTTGAGGAACGCAAGAGAAGACGATAGTAAACGCGGTCATCAGGAAACCGACGACAGCGGCCAGCCGGGCAATGGGCCTGCCTCCGGGAACGCGAATGACTTCCGGGCCGGCGGGTTCGTCTTGCAGCTTGAATAGCGCGGCGAAGAGATACAAATAAGGGATGAAGTAGGTGATGACGGTCATGGCGGCCATCACGTCATAAGCGCCTTTGACCGTGGTTCCCGCCTGGCCAAGAAAAATAAAGATGACGCCGATGAGGGCCTGGGTGACGAGGGCCATCCACGGAGTGCGCCAGCGGCGATGCAGCGTGCCGAAGACGCGCGGCAGGAAGCGGTCGATCCCGGCGACGAAGGGCAGCCGCGCCACGGCGGCCAGATACGCGCTGGCCGCGCCCACATTGCTGAGCACGATCATGAAAGCGGCGAAGGGGATCAGCGGACCGAACCCGATGCGGCTGGCCGTTTTTGCGACAGCCTGCATCAGGCCTTGCAGATTGCTGACTTCCGTCGAAGGCAGGGCGAGCAGTACTCCCACTGTGCCGGCGATGTAGCAGAACGCGACGGTGATTCCGGCGAGGAACAGCGCCCACGGGACGGTGCGGCGCGGGTTCTTGATCTCTCCGCCCATGAACGATCCGGTCTCGGAACCGCCAAAAGCGAAGACCAGGAGCGACCAGAAAATGAGGTCGTTGAAGTGGGTGCTGGGGAACATGGTGCGGAGATTGAAAGTTGTGGCTGAACCGAAGCGATGGAAGGCTACCGCACCCATGACTACGACGATGACCGCGGGGACCCACATGGCCACGGCCCCCACGTTGTGCAGCCACTTGCCGACGTCGAGGCCGACGATGTTCAGCAGCGTTGCTGTGCCCAGGGTGATCAGAGAAAACCAGATGTAGAACGAAGAGTTGTTGGAAAGGTGTACCCACTGCGCTGGCCGCATGTAGAGCACATTGCTGGCCGCGAAATAAAGAACCGCGGGAAAGTAGGGGAGATTGCTGGTCCAGTAGGTCCAGGCCGACATGAATCCGGAGAAGTCTCCGAAGGCCCGCTTCGACCATACGTAGAGGCCGCCTTCATTGGGATAGCGCGACGAGAGTTCGATGACCGAAAGAGCGAGCGGCATGTAAAACAGCAGCCAGGAGCCGATCCAGATCACGATGGAGCTGGGGCCGGCGGCAGCTGCAGTTGCGATCCAGCGCAGGCTGATGCCGGTGACCACGTAAAACAGCAGCAGGTCGCGAAACCCCATGACCCGCTTGGGCGTGTTGGGATCTTCGGCGTCGGCGATCGACATGCCCGATGACAACAGGTCGGCGGGTCGCGTTGGCTCGATGGAGGAGTGAGCGTCGGGCATGTCTCGGGGTCAAGGTATGTGCGAGAGCAGCCACAGATACCATTGCCGGTGTGAGACGGCAAGAGGAATCTTTCCCGCTCCTGGGTGTCAGGTCAGTTCGGGGTAGTGGAGGAGAAGAAGTCGTCGCGCGCGATGAACTTCCGATAGCACTCGGTGCAGAGCCAGTCGCGTCCGTTGGTGTGGCCGGTGGAGTGGTCGGGCTGGTCTTCGGAAGCGAAGAGCTCCCAGCGGCAGATGGCACAGTGGTCTTTCGTCCAGCCACCTGGCACAAGGTTGAAATCCGGGGAGCGTTCCCGAAGGGTGGTGTCGAACGACAGAAGATGAGTTTCGCGGTGATGGACGACATCGCGCGGAGACCAGGCGCGCTTTTCCCAGTGCCAGGAGATCTCGCGGAGCTTTTTGACCAGGTCGTGGACGTAATCTGCATTCCACCTCGCACCGCGAATCTCGACCGTATTCGTCACCATTTGCAGATGGGTGGGGGAAACCTGATAGCTACTGTGCGCTGGCCAGGCACCTTGGGCCCAACGACCTGGCTTCAACAGCGCTTCGCGGACGTTCTCGATTTCGAGCCCACGTTGCGTCAGCAGGTTCGCGGCGAGGGCATTCTTTTCGCGCAAAAGCCCCAGGAATAGATGTTCGGGAGCAATGTGGGGGCTCTTCATGGGTTCCGCTTCCTCGGCGGCGTAGGCCAGGACACGCTTGGACTCGTTGCTGAGCGGAAGATCGACCGAGGTAGCAGTCGGTTTGTTTCTCCAGGTAAGGGTCTCAATCTGCGGGCGGATGCTCTCTACCTGAGCCGGTTTCAAAAAGCAGGCAGTCAAATTCCTATCTTCGCGAAGGATGCCGAGCAATAGGTGTTCAGTCTCGATATAGGGCGACCCGAACTGGCTGGCTTCGTAGCGCGCGAAGAAGATTCACCCGGCGGGCTTTTTCGGTATAGCGCTCGAACATCGGAACCCTCGGCCATCCCTCCAGTACTTGTTTTTTGTTCCTTTTGCCCCTGCGCCGCCCCGGCGCTGAAACGCTGGGCTAGGCTCTACGTGGTCTCCGGCTACCTCATTCTCTTACTCCCCCGCTTCCAGTACAGATAGCCCGGCACACCCAGCAGCACGATGGCGGTTCCCCAGAAGGCTTCCACCGGGCGCGTGAGGATCGTATTCAACGTCCAGGCGGCGCCGATCAAAATGTAGATCGCGGGCACAACCGGGTAGCCCGTGCAGCGGTAGGGTCGTGGAATGTCGGGACGCTTCCGTCGCAAAACGAACAAGCCCACGACCGTGGCGGTGTAGGAGAGCACCATGCCGTAGATCACATAGGTGTAAAGCTGATCGTAGCGGCCGCTCAAAGTGAGAAGCGCTGCCCAAAGGCTTTGTCCGATCAGGCTGAAGGCGGGCGTGCGCCACCTGGGATGGACCTCCGCCATGCGCTGGAAGAACACCCCGTCCCTCGCCATCGCGTAATAGACGCGCGCTCCCGAGAGAATGCAGCTGGCCATGGCGCCGAAGCAGGAAAGGGCGATCGTCGCTGAGAGCCAGGCTCCGGCGGCCGGAGAAAAAAGCACGACGGCGGCGCTGTGAGCAATGGTCTCGTGTTTCGCCACCTCGGAAAGCGGCATGGCGTACATGTAAGTCAGGTTCATCGAGATGTAGATCACGCCCACAACCACGATGCCGATCACCATCGCGAGCGGCACGTTGCGGCGCGGATTCTTCACCTCGCCTGCGACCCAGGTGATGTATACCCATCCGTCATAGGCCCAGAAGACGGCGATCAGCCCCACGCCGAAGGCGGACAGTAGTTGGCCGGGAGTGAGGCCCATGGCCAGCCCGCCCGCGGGAGCGGTCGTGAAGTGCGACCACTCTCCCTTGCCAATGGCGAAGCCGAAAAGCACAAACGCTGCCATGGCCACGAATTTTGCCCAGGTGGCGGCGTTCTGCAGCACAGCGCCGGAGCGCAGGCCGCAGACGTTGATCCAGGTGACGATGAGAATGAAGATCAGGGCCATCAGGTGGGCGCGGGTGATGACGATTCCGGCGAGCGAGAGCACGACGTGGTCCTGCGAGATGGCGGGAAAGATTCCGCCCAGGTAGGCGGCCGAGGCCACCCCGAGCGCGGCGATGGTTCCGCCATTAGCGACGCTGAACAGCATCCAGCCGTAAAGGAACGCGGGCAGGTCGCCGAACGCTTCGCGAAGATAGACGTACTGACCGCCGGAGTCGGGAAACATGGAGCCCAGTTCCGCAAAGGCGAAGCACGCCATCAGCGAGACCACGCCGCCCAGCACCCACACCAGAAGAAACCAGGCAGGGTGCGGCAGAGGTTGGGCGATATCCTTCGCGGTGAGAAAGATTGACGAGCCGATGATCCCGCCGACCAACAGCAAGACCGAGTCAAGCAGGGTGAGGCCGCGCACCAGGCCGGAATTTGACTCTGTTGCCTCGACCGCAACTGCTTGCGTGGTGGTAGGGAGGCCCATTGGTTATCCCATGCCGAGTTCGTCGGGTGATTCGAGTGGCGTGCCACAGCGGCGGCAGATAACGGCGGAACAGTCTCCGCAAGTGAGGGGATCGGTCACTTCTTCAGCGCAGTTTGGGCAGTAGAGCGGTTCCGCCTGGGGCCGGGGCTGTGGCGTTTGAGCCATCAGGAACGTCAATGTAGCATATTCGTCATAAGGCCTGGAAAACCTTTAACTGCCAGGGACGCGAAGTCCGCGAAGGAGAATCGACCTTGCCCGAGAAGCCATTATCCCCCGATGAGAAGCTGAAGCTGGAGTTCAACCGCTGGGCCGACGCAGGTGAAGGCGAAAAGATGGAGCGCCATCACCTGGACATCACCGAGAAGACGATGCGGTTGATGGCGCTGCGTCCCGGGGAACGCGTGCTCGACCTGGGGTGCGGCTCGGGATGGGCAACCCGGTTGCTCGCACGCATGGTGGGCGAGGGGCCAGAAGGCTTCGGGCAGGTGGTGGGTGTCGATGTGTCGGATGAGATGATTCGCCAGGCGCGGGCGACGTCGAAGGATTTCGAGAATGTGCTCTACGTCTGGGGATCGGCGCAGCAGATTCCCTGGGAAGAGAACTACTTCGACAAGGTGCTGTCAGTCGAATCGTTTTATTACTATCCTGACCAGGATCGCGCTCTGATGGAGTTATTCCGCGTAATGGCGCCCAGAGGGCGGCTGTTCATTCTGATCAATCTTTACAAGGACAATCCGTATTCCTTGCAGTGGGTCGACAAGCTGAAGGTTCCGGTCGAGGTGCGCTCGGAGGCGGAATACACCGATTTGCTCACGAAGCACGCGTTTGAGAACGTGGATGCGCGGCGGATTCCCGACGATACTCCCACCCCCGACGATTATCAGACCAAGTCGTTCAAGAGCCTGGAGGATTTGCGGGCCTTCAAGCGCGTCGGAGCGCTGCTGCTGATGGCGTCGAAGCCTGATTTGCGGACACCAGCGCCGGGGCACACGATTTATTGAGACGAGGAAATGAAATGCAGCGGATCTGCGCCTCGAGAGATTAGTTGTCGTCATCGTCGCGGTCGGAGGCGCGTTCGCTGTCGAGATCGCGGGCCGGGCTGAGGGCGCGGTTGTCGCTGGCGTGGCGGATTTCGACATGGCCATTGACGTTGCGAATCTCGATTCGGGTGCCTCCGCCCCCGAGTTCACCGTGCAGGTCGTGTCCCAGGTAGCGGTGACTGTGGACACTTAATCCGAAATCGTTTTCGATTCCGCCGTAAACGGTATTGGCTTCAATTTCGGCTTTGGCGTCGGACGGCAGGGTCAGTTCCACACTTCCGTTGACCGAGCTCAATTCCAGGGGAGCGGTGCCGAGGCGGTCGAAGGCGGCCTCCAGGCGGCCATTGACGGTCTTTAGTCTGGCGCGGCCTGAAAGTCGCTGGGCGCGAACGTGGCCATTGATGCTGGATGCTCGCACTTCGCCGTCGACGCCGGAAATGTCCAGCGCACCGTTAATCAGTTTCACTTCGTCGAGCCGGGCGGAGCGCGGGACCATCAGGGTGTATTCGACAGTCGCCGGGTTGTCGCTCGCGTCGTCGGTGAAAGTTTGCTCGCGGTCGGGATACTCGGTGCGAATCGAGAGGTAGTCACTGCCTGAGTCCACGACAATCTTCGCTTCTTCCAGCCGCTCTTTTCTGCGGGCGTACTTCACGGCATCCACTTTTACTTCGTTACGATCCCATCCGGTTATGTGGACCGCGCCGTTGATGTTCTCCAGGTCCACGCGGCCGACCGGCGCGAGCGTGTACGTCTGGTGAAACTGCTCGGTAAGTTCCCCGCGATGGTCGG
The DNA here is from genome assembly GCA_035262225.1 of Terriglobales bacterium. Classification (GTDB taxonomy): domain Bacteria; phylum Acidobacteriota; class Terriglobia; order Terriglobales; family Acidobacteriaceae; genus DATFTE01. The sequence goes on along the minus strand of DATFTE010000059.1, from coordinate 43 downwards.
AGGCGTTGCCCTCGGCTGCCATGAAGAGCAGGGCGCAGAGGGT
>DATFTE010000058.1:0-2254 GCA_035262225.1 Terriglobales bacterium | reverse complement strand
ACTCCGTAGAGCGGTCGTGTGAAGACGGCTGCTTTCGCCCCCTGCATCAGAAGGTTGCGCAGTTCCTCCACGTAAGAGGGTGGAGAGAGGCACTGAACCAGAGCGGCTAATTTGCCGGCCAACATCGGATCGTTGGCGACGGCGAGCCCTCCGCCGCCAGCGGGCCAATATTTTGTCGAGGCAAAACTGTAGAAGCTGGCAATGCCCAACGTGCCGGCCAGGCGCCCCTTCCAGAAGCTGAGCGGCGCATGGGCGGCATCTTCGATCAGGGGCACGCCGCCGGATGCTGTCCAGAGCGCGTCCATATCCGCCAATTGACCAAACAAGTGGACGGCGACCACTGCCGAAAACCTGCGCCGCGCGGCAAGGAGAGAGCGGGGATCGATCGTCAGATATTGCGGATCCACGTCGATGAAGACCGGCTTGTGGCCCGCCGCAACGATCGCGCTGACCAGCGACGGATCGGTAAACAGCGGCAGAGCGACACCGGATCCCGGCTTGAGTTCGAGCGCACAGAGCAAAAGGCGCAGCGACTGCCTGCCGCTGCGAGTCCAGAACCTGGGGCTGCGGCCGAGCAGGTCGAAAGCTTGCGGAGGAGGAGTACCTCGAAAAACGGCGCTCAGCGCAGCCGTGAAGTCGGCTGGAGTGTAAGGAAGCGCAAAACGGGGAATCGAGCGAAAGCGGGATATGGTCATAAGTTGATTGGCGGCGCAGACATCTGGAATAGAGCCGCAACCGTCAGGGAGCGGGGGCTAATTCCATTTCGAGCCATGCCCCGCTCCCTCACGGTCGCGGCTCTATTGTGGATGCGCAGGCGCGGATGTGCGCGCGCCCTCCAGAACCGTTTGCAGGGTCTCCAACTGCTGATTCCCCGGTTGAATGACGCGGACTCCCTTTACGGCCGAACGCACTGCGTCACGATTCAGGACTGCGTTGAGTACCGGGTGAAGCTGGATCGCAGAGCGGTGCGGAACCACTTCGTATCCGAAGCGGAGTTTGTATTCATGGAGACCGTCGGCGGAAAACAGCGGGACATAGCCGTAACATACGGCATCGATCGTGGGGTCCACGGCTGCCTGACTGGTCACTGTATAGGTGAGCACGTGATTGGGGAAGTTAGGCAGTTCCTCCTGGCGCGACATCTGATGAAGAATGTGCAGCCAGTTGTGCTCACGGCACGTAATCATGTACGCCGCGAGGCGTGGGCCGGCAAACGCGGCCGGGAAGGAGATCTCGGTGCAGGCAAACGCCGCCTCTACGAGCGTCTCCCATCGCCGTCGGTCGGCAAACTCGGAGTCGTTGCGGCCCTGCCTTGCCATCGTGCTCAGGTTGAGGTGCCAGCCCTGGTCCAGAAGCTGGGCCTTGGTCGCGGGCCGTATGTCATACAGCTGCATGCCACGGCGGACTCGCGGCCTGTGTTTCACATGAACGGAACCGATGTCGTAGTTGCGCTTGCGGAGGAGATAGAGACCGCTTTCCAGCCCCGTCCAGGCCGACGTAGGGAACCTGGCTCCGCAGGCCCAACAGTCGCGGATCAGGCGCGATAATTCGCCGGGATCGGGATCGAGCATCGTCTGGTATGGCAGGCTCATCAGGAAGCGTCCGGGAACGGTGTACCAGAGAGCGCCGCAGGCCCCGACGATGCGGCGTCCCCGCAGTTCCAGGAAGCGGGCCAAGGCGCTGCCTGGAAGATGGTGATGTGCGGAGTCCTCCGAGATTCGAGAGTGCTTGTCAATCGTAGTCCGGCCTCTAGTGTTGGTGATGATGCTGTCCAGCATGGACGTCAAGCCTCATTCATAGATCCGACGGAATCTGCGCGCGTGCCGGCAATCCCCCGCTCCCTGACGGCTGCGGCTCGATTGCGGCGCATCCATTGGTAAAGCTGGTGGAAATCGTCGGCCCACATGAAGAGGAGCGGCAGGAGGTCGTCGCGCGCGAAGAACGCGGCCTCGTCGATGCCGCGGAGCGATCTGGCCCAGTCCTTCCAACTGAGCTCGCCATCGATCAGCGAGCGCATCGCCGAGAACAGATCGAAGTCCTCGACGATCCACTTGCGCCCTTCTGCGGCTGTCGATGGTTCAATGGGACGGTCTGTCAAGTTGAGATAGAGCGCGCGGGCCACATCCATTTCGCCGTTGCTAAAAAGGCGGAAAGTGCAGCCGATGCGCGGATTCGCGTCCAGGACTTTGTAAGTCCCGTCCCGGCTGTCGCGCCGGTAACCGATATCGAGGATGCCCTTGTAGCCGATCGCCTG
>DATFTE010000057.1:0-4804 GCA_035262225.1 Terriglobales bacterium | reverse complement strand
TTCCAGGGTCACGGCTTTTTCCCGATCGCGATATGGTAAGCATCGGCTGCGCTGATGAAATTCAGCAGACCGGCGACGATCAGAAACTTGGTCCCGTAGTCCGCGGTGGCGTGTGCGATGGCGCCCGCACCCAGATCCTTGGCCAGGGTGATGAAGTACAGAAGCCCTGCGCCTACGTTTCCGACAAAACCGAGAATGTCGAGAATATCTCCGCCGTTGGGTTTGTAGACATGACCCTGCATCATCAGGCCGAGAATAAACATGATGACCACGGAGCCCATGAGAAGAAAGCCGCGAACCCAGCGCCTCTGGACCAGGTGACCCGCCCCCGGAAGCAGCCAGCCGAGGAGCGGCGCGACGATCGCCATGGCGGTGAGCGGCGCCACCGTCGTTTCCGCCGCTCGTGTTTTACTCATAGTGGTGTTAGCCATTCAGATGGTCACGATCTCGCTTTGAATTTTACCCGTGACTTCCGCGTTCTTCGGCCGGACCAGCACGTTCACTTCGCTGCGCACTCCGAATTCCGGCAGATAGATTCCGGGTTCCACCGAGAAGCAGGAATTGGGGATAATCTTCCGTTCGTCATGGATTTCCAGGTCGTCCATGTTGGCGCCGTTGGCGTGCACGTCGGTGGCGATCGAATGCCCGGTGCGATGGATGAACTTGTCGCCAAACCCGGCGTTGGTGATGTGGGTCCGCACCGCGCGATCCACCTCCCATCCGGCGATGGACCGCCCGGCGCTGACCGCCTCCTGCACGGTCTTCACCCCGATGTCCCGCCCCTGGCGGACGACGTTGAACACGTCGCGCATCCGGTCCGAGGGTGCCTTGCCGACGAAACCCGTCCAGGTAATGTCGTAGTAAACGGCGCCGGGAGTGTTTTTCTTGGCCCAGACATCGAGCAGCACAAAGTCGCCCTCACGAATGGCCGCCGAGCTTCCGGCTTTGGGCTCGTAATGCGGGTTGCCGCTATTGGCATTTACGGCAACGATGGGGGGATCGTCGGTGACCAGGCTCTCGCGGAGGAAAGCTTCCATGAACCACTGCTGAATGTCCGCTTCGCGCGTGCCACCGTTGCGGACACGGCGGCCAATCTCCTGAAACGCGGCGGCGGTAATCGCATCCACCGCGTCGCGCGCGGCAAAGTGGCTCCGGATCTGTTCGTCCGTCAAGGTCGCCTCAAACAGCGCCACCAGATCTCCGGAACTGACCACATTCTTGCCCAGACCACGAATCAGCTCCAGCGTGCCGCCATCCACCAACGAGACGGTGAACACCAGATTGTTGGGCGAGTATTGCATGGCGACGTTTTGATGTGCCGCCAACAACTTCTTGAGCTGCTCGAACAGTTCCTGCCATCCCGCATACATCTGCTTCGAGCCGGGAAGCGTATCGAGATGGCCGGATTCGATCTTATGAACCAGCTTGCTGGGTTCGCCGCTCGCGGGAACCAGATAAAACCAGCGTCGCGTGACCATCAGCTCCCCAGGCAGGCCGAGCACGCGGTAGGCGATAGGATCGCGGTGGTGATGATCGTAAAACAGCCAGGCATCAATTTTCCGCTCGCGCAGCGCGGTCTGAATGGCAGCGAGGTTCATGGACAAACCCCTATTGTAAAACAACCGGGAGAATTTCCGCGAATGTCACAAGACAGCGCGTCAGTGTGACTTGAGGGCGATCCACCAGCGGCGCAGGGCGACCAGCGACCAGACGGCTTCCACCAGGCCAAACGGCCAGGCCCCTTGCAGGAATCCGTAGACTGATCCCAGGGCGCAGGCTCCGGCGAATGCCAAAATGAACCAGGGACTGCGGTTTTCGAAGGCGTAGGCGACCAACATGGCCGTGACTGCGAAGAGCCCGAACCATGAGAGGCGACTCACCGGGCAAGAACCTTCTTTCGCGTCGCCGCCGGCAGGGTTTCACAGGCGGTTCGCAACACCAACCGCGGGGAACGCTGACGGATCTTCATCAGATAGGGCAGGGTCCTTTTCGCGTCCGCTTTCGCCGTTTCACGCAGGAGCCAGCCCAGGCCTTTCTGCACCATGTCATCCTCATCTTCGAGCAGCAACTCAGAGAGCCGGATGATCTCGGGAAAAAACATCCGCCTGCGTGTTCCCTGGATGAGCGCCACGCAAGCGGCCCGGCGGTGCCAGCGATCGCGCGATCGCGCCCAGCGAAAGACCCGTTCGACCTGGTCCGGTCTGGCCACCAGCAGCGGAGCAATCAGGCTGTGGACCAGGCCATCGTGATCAGCCCAGCTCGTGATGCGCGACAACCAGGATTCGAAGCGTCCCAGCTCCGCCTCGCCCAGCTGGGGGGCGCGGTTTTCCAGCAGGAATACGGCAAACACTTTCTCCTCGAGCACGCGGCCAGAAAACAGTTTATCCGCCACTTCGATGAGGAAGGGAAGCCCCGCTTCCTTGATGATGGTGCGCCGGAAGCGCACCGCCACCTTGCGGAGTTCGGCGGTGTACCAGCCGCGAGACCTGATCTCTTCCTTGAAAAACCACTGCACGCCCTCGGCGTGGGGAGCCGAACCGCCATCCTTCAGCACCCGCCGGATGTGCACCGCGATGTGGTTCGGCGTAAGTTTCCTTCGAGGCATGATGAACTGGTCCGCGGCAAATCATACCGGAGAAGCGCCGCTCGAGCCGTGATCCCCTCAATCAGCTTCCGGCGACGCCCTGGTTGCGCACCGTACGGTCGTAAATCCACAGCAGGGCCGCGGTCACCAGACCCACTCCGGTAACCGTCACCCAGATGTATGCGGGCTGATGGGTGACTTCGCCGAAATGGTGTAACAGGTTCCCGCCAAACCAGCCTCCGATCAGCGATCCGATGCCGATGGGGAGAAAGGCAAATCCCATGTAGGTACCCTGTTGTCCCGGAGGTGCAAGCCGCGAGATGTACTCGTAATAGCGGGGAGACTGGATAATTTCCCCGAGTGCCAGCACAAATAATGAGAGCACCGCCGCCCACACCGCGGGCCGTGCCGCCAGAATCAGCCATGAAACCGAGGTGATCACCGTGCCCAGGATCACCGCTCGCAATGCGGGAATCCTGCGCGTCAGAAAATTGATCGCCAGCGTCAGGCAGATCACCGTAAGGCCGTCGGTTACCAGGATCATTTCCACGTCTGCGCGGGGATTGATGTACCCGTGGATGTAACCGGGAAGGCTGATGTATTGCTGCCAGAAGACCACCCAGTAACCCGTAAATAGCACGAGGAACCACATAAAGCGGCTGATGCCCGCGAGCACCCCAAGCAGCAGCACCGTCCAGATCCACCAAGGCACGGTGACGGGATAAGTCCAGGCGACGATGCGCAGCACGAGGGCGATCAGCAATACGGGTAATACCAGACGATAGTTGCCCAGTACCACACAGAAATTCCGCGCCACCGTGGCCATCGAAGGTGGTGGAGCATCCCCTGCCTTGCGGGGCTCCCGGAATAAAAGCAGAACGAAGAAGAACATGGCGAAGACGCCGAGGGCGGCAACGCGATACACGTTCTCCACTCCCATGTGGCGATGCGCCCAGGAGGCGAAGAAGGGCCCGGCGGCGCCGCCGATGTTGACCAGCGTGTAGTAGATCGAATAGCCGATGGAGCGGACGCTTTCCTTCGATGCCCGGGCCGTGGTGCCCACCACGCTCGGTTTTACCAGGGAGATGCCGAGCGCAGGCAGGATCAGAACCAAGCCCACGAACAGGCTTAGGGGCATTGGGTTGCGCAGCGGGGCGAGCCAGGGGGCGGCGATCGATCCGATCAGAAAGTAGGCGACCGCCAGAATAAGGTAGGCGGTCGACAGGGCGCGGCGGAAGCCCAGGCGGTCTGCGGCTGCGCCGCCAAATATGGCAAGAAACCACACCATGCCGCCGAAGATGCCGGTCAGCGTTCCCGTCTGCTGGGTGGAGAAATTCAGCCGCTCCTGCAAATACAGGGCGAGCGAGGCAAACGCCGCATAGTAAGAGAGCCTTTCAAAAATCTCGCTGATGTTCGCGACCCAGAACGGGCGCTCAAAGCCGGTGCGAATCTCGTGAAAGCGTTCGGCGAAGGTCAATGGTGGTTTCCTTGGGTTCCGCTCGCGGCGGTCAGGCGCCGCCCGACTTCTTCGGCCGACAATCCGGTGACCCGAATCACCTTGTTGCGGCTGGCCTGGCCGGCAGCAATAGTAATTGACGAGCGCGGAAGCTTCAAAAGCTTTGCGAAAAATTCGATGCAAGCCTGGTTAGCCCGGCCTTCGAGCGGAGGCGCGGTCAGAGAGAGCTTGAGGGCATCGCCGGCTTGGCCGGTGATCTGGTTTTTTCGCGCACGCGGATGAAGTCTGACGGCGAAGGTTACCCCGGAGGCGGACTGTTTGACGGGAATCACCGGAAAGTTTCAACAAAGACACAAGGGAACAAGGATCTCCGGACTCCTGGGTGTTGAATCAAGGCTTGAGCCTTTCTCCGAAGATCGCGGTTCCCAGCCGCACGCAGGTCGAGCCTTCCTCAATCGCGACTTCGAAGTCATGAGACATGCCCATGGAGAGTGTTTCCAGGCCGACGCCAGCCGGTTTCCTGGCCGCCATCTGATCCCGCAGGACGCGCAGCCTGCGAAAGTATGGCCGGGCCTGTTGCGGGTCCTCGCGAAACGGAGGGATGGTCATCAGGCCGCAAAACTCCAAGTGCTCGAGCTTTTCCGCTTCCCCGAGCAGGTTCTCGAGTTCCCGGGAATCGGGAGCGATACCGGACTTTGCGGTTTCATCGCCAATATTGATTTCAATCAGGACCGGCAGTTTCTTGCCCAGTTCGCGAGCCGCAC